>JADFJY010000061.1 GCA_022565935.1 Nitrososphaerota archaeon | reverse complement strand
CAAAAAAATTCCCAGACACTGAATATCATCCTGAACAATTTCCAGGATTGGTATTTAGACTGAAAAACCCAAAGACTGCAACTCTAATTTTTAGAACAGGTAAAATGGTATGTACTGGTTCAAAATCAGAAGCATTGGCAGTAAAAGCAGTAAATATGGTAGTCGCAAAATTAAGAAAAGGAGGAATTAAAATTAAAAAAGATGCAGTTGTAACTGTTCAAAACATTGTATCATCAATTAACCTTGGAGGGAAAGTTCATCTTGAAAAAGCTGCACGATCATTACCTCGAAGTATGTATGAACCTGAACAATTCCCAGGATTAATTCACAGAATGCTTGATCCAAAAACTGTAATTCTAGTTTTTGCATCGGGCAAACTAGTCTGCACTGGTGCCAAGACTGAGTCAGATGTGTATCGCTCAGTGAATATTCTTCATAACCTGCTTGAAGAAAAAGACTTGATGATGTATGATTAATGATTCTACCTTTCTCAAACTTGATAATTTGCAAAGTTATATCATCACAATATAGTAAAAATTACAATAATGAAGATGATTCTATAAAAGAATAAGACACAACGTGAAACTAATGTACATCGATATCCCAACTTTACTAAAGCATAACAAAAATAAAATTATCCAGATAAGAATTAGAGGTAACAAAACAATCCGTGGAATTCTTCAAGAGTTTGATAGATTGATGAACATGACTTTAAATGATGCAGAAGATATTTCGGGTACGAAAATAGTGAAACTTGGAAAAATTCTTTTACGTGGGAATAATATAATTGTAATTTCTTTCGATGAAGAATCTAAGTAAATATAATTTTTTGATTAAAGTATATGTTTAGATTACTCATAGTAATATGATGAAATTCATCAAAGATCTCCAATGATGGATTCATTCAGATTTCATATTTTTTTGATCAAGTAATCAAACCCTTCTTCAATTGTGGGTAGTTGATATTTTTCAATTTGTTCCTCTACAAGCATTGTAGGAATTGATTTGTTTTCGACATTCTTTCTACGTTCCAATCTTTGCCAAATAACATTCTCCGGAGTATCAAAGTATACTCCTTTGATGATGATTGTTTTTCCATATTTTCTTGCCATTTCCCTGAGTTTCGTAATAAGACTACACCTCATTTCAGAGCCCAAGTTAGTTCTATCAATTACAAAATCCTTATCGTTTCTTATACAGTACTCAATGTCCTCGTAAAAGTACTTTGTAAATTTCTTGAATATACCAATTGAATGCGACATCTGGAATGCAATATCATAACTCACTCCAAGTATGCTTGCTTGCTCTTCGACATATTTGTCTGTGGAGCAAATTATTTGACCTAATGTCTTGGCATGGGTTGACTTACCACTTCCGCTTGAACCAACTAAGATTGTTGTTAACATTTTTTATCAATACCATAAACACTCAATACAAAATAATTCTATCTATTAGATAGCCATCAATTCATTAAATTGAGGCCGTTAGTGTCTTTGTGTTTAAATTCAGTTTAAATCATATGTTTAATCTTGGAAATTCTTAATATACTCAGATTAATTCCTTAAATCATGAAATATTGCCATGATTGTTTGACTCCAATTAGTACTAATTCAAAAGAAGAGTATTGTAGTATTTGTAAAAAAGCTAGGGCCCTTAAAGAAAACTCTACATCTTAGGACTCGGAATTCAAAGACATCTAATCATTCTTCTTTCTGTCATTGATGTATACTAATCTTTCATCTCACTCATTTGTTTATCAGTTAACTTGAATTCATAATGTATCAACACTCCACTTATAGTATAGAAATTCGATCATACGCTCTGGTATGTAATAATCCCAATCATTGTTGTGGCAAGTGCGGAATAAAACTAGATCCAAACAACAGCTTTTGTCCTAAATGTGGTAGTCTTTTTCCCTGATCTGCTGCAATAATTAACGCTTTCATTTTTATCGCTATTTGTTAATTTCAGACATTATCTGATCTAGAGTGACCATAAATCACACTATGAATCCATATTAAATCTCTTTAAATGTGGTTTCTTTGACTTGATTTCTATTGGTAATCACTAAACCCATAATTGATATTGTAAACGTTGTAGCATCAGCTACAATAGATCAGGAATTAGATCTAAATGATATTACAAAAAAATTCCCAGACACTGAATATCATCCTGAACAATTTCCAGGATTGGTATTTAGACTGAAAAACCCAAAGACTGCAACTCTAATTTTTAGAACAGGTAAAATGGTATGTACTGGTTCAAAATCTTCAGATTTGGCAAAACATGCAGTAAAGATAGTTGTACAAAAACTTCGAAAAGGTGGAATTAAAATTAAAAAAGATGCAGTTGTAACTGTTCAAAACATTGTTTCGTCAATAAATCTTGGAGGAAGGATTCATCTTGAAAAAGCTGCACGAACATTACCTCGAAGCATGTATGAACCTGAACAGTTCCCAGGAGTCATTCATAGAATGGTTGATCCTAAAACAGTAATTCTGATTTTTGCATCAGGAAAACTAGTCTGCACTGGTGCCAAAACTGAGAAAGATGTGTTTCGCTCAGTGAATAACCTTCATAGTATGCTTGAAGAAAAAGGCTTGATGATATATGATTAATGATTCTACCTTTCTCAAACTTGATAAATCAGATGATGAGAAAATAGAAAAATAAGCTTTAACGTGAAACTAATGCCCATAGATATTCCAACTTTACTAAATAAAAACAAAAATAAAATTATTCAACTAAAAATAAGAGACAATAAGACAATTAAGGGGAAACGGGTCTAGAGGGATTCGGACCCTCGACAACCGGATTAAAAGTCCGGTGCGCTACCTGGCTGCGCCATAGACCCTCACGAAAAATGTTTTGCGTGTATAATTTAGTCTTTTACAAAATTTTTTGTTATGGCAGAAACTTTTAATCTGGCAATCTGATTCCAAGTATTTGTGCCCTTGTAGTATAGCCCGGTCTAGAATTCGGCCCTGTCACGGCTGAGACGCGTGTTCAAATCCCGCCGAGGGCGCCATAATTTTACAAATTTAGTTATATCTAAAAATCATTCTACAATCGATCAGAATTACATTTGTATACATAATTAATCAAAAAAGAAATGATCAATGATTTTTCATACAAGAATATTAAAATTTAGGCAACTTTAGTAAATTTTGATGTCTGAGGGTAAAAAAGATCCCAAAGTAGAAGCAAAACCTACAAAAGATTCAACATCTGATAAACCATCTACAGAAAAAACTGAAGCGGCAAAAGAAGTCAAAACAACAGTAGATGCTGCAGGTAAAGCAGATGAAGCAGCAAAAGATGCTGAAAAAGCAGAAGTTGCATTAAACAAAGCTATTGAAAAAGCAGCTGCTGCAAAAGAAAAAGCAGAAGCTGCAGCAGAAGCAGAATACAAGGCAATTGCTGATGAAGTAAAAGCAGATACAACAAAAGGCCCTAATTACACATTCAAGAGACTAGGTGAAGAAATCTTCAGACGAGAAATGGGTGAACCAGAATTTTGGTTAGATAAAAAAGATCGATTCCCACGACCAATTCTTACAGCAGAAGAGCAAGAATCTATAACAAGAGAAGTTGAGGTGTTCAAAAATGAAACTCCTAATTATATTCCTGAACATGTGCTTAGTCCAGAATATGGAGGTGTTTCAAATTATGAACACGCAGTTGATGAATTTTTAGATGAAACAAAACAAATACTTGAAAAATTAAAAAATGATCCAGAATCTACTAAAAAACAAATTCAAAATGCTGAAAATGATATTATTTATTTAGAATCATTACATGAAAATTTTTTCATAGGAATGAATGTTTTCCGAACTGCAAAAGGTGGACGGGACAAGCTAAAATCTTAATGGTGATGATATGAGTCAAGTAAGTTTTAATGTTATGAATGCAAGAGTTACATTCAAAAATATTCCTTTACATACATTAGTAAAGTATACTTTCAAAGATGTACTTGCAGCATCTGAAGAATTTAAAAAAATTCCCGGTGTTGATGAATGTATTATTCTTCAAACAGCAAGTAGAGTTGAAATCTTTTTAGTAAGTAACGTTGAAACTTCTGATTCTCCAGATGCAAGAAGAGCTGAAGGAAAAACTCTTGTGTTGAATCAAATCAAAGATACTTGGATACCTTTATCTGGATTAGAACAGAATGACATTGATCATTTTGATCAAACTCTTGAAGTATACAAAGACGATGATGTATATCTTCATTTATTACGTTTAGCATCTGGATTAGATTCCCCTGTTGTGGGAAAACAAAGAGTGTTTGATGAAATAGTGTTATCATTTGCCAAGGCAAAGAGCGCAGGCGTATCTGGCAAAATTCTTAATAAATTATTTCAAAGCGTCATCAGATTAGCCACAAGAATGCGGGATACAACTGGAATTTCAAAGGATGTAGTTTCTCTTGGTGATGTTGCAGTAAAACTGGTAGATGAAAAAGCAGGACTCGATGCTAAGAAAAAAGTATTACTTATTGGTACTGGTGAGTCAGCTGCTATGGTTGCTAAAACTTTGAAGAAAAAAGATATCAACTTTGATGTTGCAAGTAGAGAAATTATCCGCGCAACTGGATTTACAACACTCTTGGGAGGAACTCCTGTTGAATTTAATGAAGTTTTAACTGGTTTTGATAAATATGATGTAATCTTTGTTGCAACGACATGTGATTATTTCTTAATTACCTATGATGGAATCAGATTGGCAATGGAAGAAAAGAAAAAAGGCACACTAATTTTAGATTTATCAGATCCTCGAACAGTTGATGAAGGAATTACAAAACTTCCTGGAATCAAATTAATGTTTAGAGATCAAATTTACGAAATTTATGAAGAAAGTGTTAAAGCTACAATTGGAATTATACCTGCAGTTGAAAAAATTATTGCAAAAGAAGTTCCTGTTTTATCTATAACAATGAAAAGATTAGATGCTTAATTTTCTTATACGCCTTGTTTTCTTAAGAGAAACTGCATTACAGCTTCCTTAGAATAATCTATTCCATGTTCATCATCAGTGTGTTTTCTAAAATTCTCTATAACGTCCTCTATTTCTCCTTCTGCTACAAAATCACATTCAAAACCATAATCTCCACACTTGAGTTTTGCCATATTTCAGAAATAATACAACAGTATAAAAATCCACGGATGTCAATCATTTAAAAACTGCTTTTCTAATTTTTATAAATTGAACTTGATAATTATTTTTAAAAATTATTTCTAGCCGTAAGATTCAAACTTTATTCCAAAACTTCCATCAGGATTTTTTTCATGTTCAGTAACAAAACCTCTTGAACCAAGAGATTCTATTACCCCATCAATTGTACCTTGATAACCACAAATGTATACTATAGTATTGTCTGGTGTTATTTTTTCTCCTACCATCTCATCTACTGGTGATAATCCAGTTTTTCTATCAGCCTTGAAAAATGATTCTACTCTGCCTACATGACCAGACCAAGATCTATTATAGAATTCTTTTGGTCTACTAATGGCTGCCCTATATCTAAAGTTCCATTGATCCCTTCCTCTCTTCATGCTTTCATTATCATAATCTGTCAAAAGTCGTTTGTAACTTAATTCATCAATATAACTCGCTCCATGCAAAATAATCACTTCTCTTTTGTCATTAGTGTCATGGAAATGTTGTGCAAATGCAATAAATGGTGCTAATCCTGTTCCACCACCAACACAAATTATTCTTCTATTATCTTTTTCTCCATTAGGTAACTTTTCACTAATTTGTAATGCAGCTCCAGTAGGATATCCTAGAAATACTTCATCACCAACACTTAGATAAAATAATTCAGTTGTTACACGACCGGGAAGTGGTTTTCTTACCCATCTGATTACAAATTCAAAATATTTTCTATTCTCTGAATGTGATACAAGTGAATATGCTCTTCTAACTATCTTTTTTTCTGCTGGTATTGGAAGACCAATTGTTAAAAATTGACCAGTTCTGTATTTTGGCATTCCATTTTCTGGAACTACTCGCATAATTACAAGATCTTCTTTTATCATTTCCATATAAGTGACCGTTGCCTTCATCTCTGATACCATACAATACTTTTTTCTTTGCCTTTAGATAAAAATATTTCTTTTATAATTTCATTCAAAAAATTCGATTATTTTCCAAAAGTATTAAAAAACTGTAAAATTACTTGTGACAATTTAATTTTTTATTGTAATTTACTCACTAATTGATCTGAGAGATTATTTCATCTAGAATTTTCTGATTTGCAGCGGCAATAAAAGAAACTCTTGTATCATAACTTAGATCAGCATCAAGCGGATTCAAATCTGCATCTAAGAGTAATCCGCCTGCTTCTTTAACAATTAGATATCCTGCAGCAATGTCTTGAATTCTGATTTTATCTCTGAAATCAATAAAAACATCCATCAACCCTCTCGCAAATAATGCCATTTCTAGAGCATTTGCACCAAAATGTCTTGTGTGATTATGGTTTTCAAATATTGGATGTAATCTTTTCATCAAACTTGTTGATGCTCCAGATATGTTAATGCCAACTATTTTGTAGATTGGATCCTTGTTATGGACTTTAATTTTCTCTTCATTGAAAAATGAGCCTTTATTTTTTGAAGCCCAATACATTTCACCATTTACCAGATTTGTAATTACTGCATCTGTAATTGAACTAAGTTTGTTCTCAGTTGCAAATGCTAATGAACTACAGAAAAAAGGAACACCACGTACTGCATTAACAGAACCATCTATCGCATCCATGATAATGTATCCTTTAGGATTATCTAACAATTCAACTCTTCCACATTCTTCACCTAAAACAATACATTCAAAATTAATTTCTTTGAGATAATCTAAAACTGTTTTTTCAGCAACAATGTCAATGTTTCGTGAAATGTCTCCACCAGCACCTCTACCAAAATCTCCTGCAGCTTTTTCAGTCCCAGCAAGATCTTTTACATTTTTATAAATTCTTTTTGAAGCTTCGCGAAGAATTTCTATTACTTCCATAATGGATGTTTAGTATTTCGTAATTTAAGTGAAGTAAATATTTTTTTGAAAACATAAATAACAACAAACAAGTTTACGTTTGTGAGTGGTAAAGATCAATCTGTTGTAAGTAAAGAAGCTTTGATGAGCACAAAACCTGGAAAACAAATACTGAAACAAGGTTTGTTTAAATCAAAAGGTTATAAATTATTTAAAAAGTATAAAGAAGAAACAGCAAAAG
>JADFJY010000060.1 GCA_022565935.1 Nitrososphaerota archaeon | reverse complement strand
GCAAAAACAGTTGTAGTTGAAATAAAAAATAAAATTATGATACTATAAAATATTCTAGTTTCCACAAGTTTTCAAATGCACATTTGTATATTTCCTTTACTATCTAAAATGAAAAAATGAAAAAAAGTTGTGATTTTAGTATCTTGGTATGATGCTAAGTCTTGACTTTGCAGAGATTGCAATTATTGAGATAATTGCTACTGCTAGAATCATTGCTGCAATTGTACCAAATTCTGGAATCACAAAGGTACCAATAATTTCAATTTGTTCAGCGCCAGCTGGGAACATGACTGTTACTTTGTTTGCAACAATTTCAACATCATCCCATTCTTCTCCGTCAACTAGTACCATGAAGATACCGTCTTGGACTGTTTTTGATGGGGTTACTGTAAGTATTCCATCATCTTCAGCGTTGATGTTAATGATAATTGAATTATCATCAGTATTGAGAGTTGCACTAGTTACTGTTCCACCTGAAATACTGTATGGTATACATTGACCACTTGCAGATATTTCATTACTACTACATATTTTGTCTGGTTTTGTTGGTGTTGAGAAGCTTGGTGTAAATGCAACTCCACCAGTCAGTTCAACTTTTACCTTGTTACTTTTTTCAGGGCTTCCATAGTTTACTTTAATGGTGTAGGTACCGTCGTATTTCCACAGTGCACCTGCTGTGTTTAGTGTTGTCTCAAAACTACCATCTGCTGCTACAGTGAGTTGATCAATTGTAACAAGGGAGTTTAGTGGACTCACAACAGTAACTGTGATTGGATATCCAGATACATGTGCTACTTGGCCTTTTACCATAATCATGTCATTATGACCATAATCTGTTTTATCTGTCCAAACAGACACTGGAAGATCCTCAAGCAAAAACTGATTTGCCATTGCTCTGGCATCCTCTATGGAAGGAACTAATGCTGGCGGATAATGTTCATCAGCATATGCTGATGATATGGTTAAAGTACCAACTGCAGTCAAAACGACTAGTAGCGCGAACGACGTACGACTGTTCATCTTGTTGCGATTTACACCTGTCTCTATTTATGTATATTTAAAAATGAAAAAAAGTTGTGATTTTAGTATCTTGGTATGATGCTAAGTCTTGACTTTGCAGAGATTGCAATTATTGAGATAATTGCTACTGCTAGAATCATTGCTGCAATTGTACCAAATTCGGGTACTACTGTTCCATCTAGAATATCAACTACTATTGAAGCAGAATAGTTTGGATTTTCATTTTGGTATGCAGTTACAGTGTAATCTCCATTTTGTTTCCATAGTGGTCCACCTACTACAATCTCAGCAGTGAATTCTCCATCAAGTGTTGCTGCTACTTGAGCAGTTGTAACCAAATTTCCATTTGGTGCAAATATCTGTATTACAACGGCTTCGCTAACTCTGTCAGTTGTTCCATAAATCGTGAACCTATCATCACCATTTACAAAACTAGCTGTTTCGAGTGCAAGTCCTGAGTCTTTAGCGACATTTAGCATGTTTGGTGTAAAACCTGCTTCTAAAGTAGATTCAGTTACAGAAGTTTTTGTTGTCATGCCATCGTTTACTTCAACAAGAACTGATAGTGAGAAAATTCCTTGACCTTGCTTAGCTTGAATTGTATAGAATCCATCTTCAGTCCATAGACCAACTTTGAATTCAACACTAAAGTTACCATCTTCATCTGGTGTTACCTGATCTATAGCCACTACATTATTTCCACTTGGATTCTTTACAAGAAATGTAACATCTGTATATCCTGAAGTTGTCATACCTGTTACAGTGATAGTATCTGAGCCTCTATCTGCAGTAGCTGTAATGGACATTCCTGAACTAGCAAAAGCATCTTGTTGAATTACAGTCATTGAAATTAATGATAATGCCATAATGGCTATTGCCATTGATGTTGTAGAGAGTTTAAAATTCATCCTATTTCAATCCAGATATCTTTGGTATTTATGTATATTTAAAAAGAGAAAAAAGATGAATTTTAGTATCTTGGAATAATACTAAGTTTTGACTTTGCAGAGATTGCAATTATTGAGATAATTGCTACTGCTAGGATCATGGCTGCAATTGTACCAAATTCTGGAATCACAAAGGTACCAATTATTTCGATTTCTTCAGCTCCAGCTGGGAATGCTATGGTAAGTATTCTGTCTGTTGATGTGGTTGTTTCATCAAAGTCTACTTCTTCTCCATCAATCAAGACAAAGAAGTCATCATCTTCACCATTAATTGTTGCATCTAACACCGATCTAGGTATTGTGAGTGTTAGTGAACCATCGTCTGTAGCATCAATAGAAATGATCAACGAATTTGCATCAAAATCAGTTACGATGCCTAGTAGTTTTCCACCTGTAATGGTGTATCCGATCAAATCACTAGAACCTGAAACTGAAACAGTTGTGTCAGTTACCATTGATTTCTCTACTTCAGTTGGTGGTGTTACTGTAGAACCACCAAATTCAAATGATGTTGTTCCTGAATTATTTTTGTTGTCTCCATATTGGACTAGAACTGTATAAGTTCCCTCACTCTTCCATAGTGGACCGCCTGCAGTTACACTAACACTGAATTTTTTATCTGTACCAACTGTTAGCTGTTCAATGGAAACAATATTTCCATTTGGTGCTACCACTCTGACAGATAAGGCATATCCTCCTAAAAGTTGAGCAACTTCTCCTGTAATTTCTACAGTATCACCTTCTGAATAGGATGCTTTGTCTGTAGTTACTACAAGTGAGCTTTGTCCAAATGCTGGTGTCATACCAATACTTGCAATCAAAATTGCAGATAAGGCAAACACCGATAGATAAGCTTTCATCAATTTTACGCCTAAATTTACACTATTTAAGGTTGTGAAAAAATTAATTGACAAAAAAGAAAAAACAGTTTTTGTAACGAATTTCAGATTAGATATATATTAACCCGAACGGAATTTTTTACAGTTTGTGTGTATTCTTTACTGTTACATTTAATGTTCTAACGGAGGTATTATAGATGGCAACTAAGAAAAATCAAGTTCTAGTTCCTGATCATGTCTATGTTCCAAAACATGAAATTATTTCAAAACAAGAAGCTGAAAAAATTCTAGAAAAATACAATTGTAAACCAACTGAATTACCATTAATCTTTGTAACTGATCCTGCAATTTTGGGACTTGGTGTAAAACCAGGTGATATGATAAAGATTACTCGAAAAAGCCCAACTGCTGGTACGAGTCTCTATTACAGATATGTGGTGGAAGTATAGATGGTTCACCCTGCTAACAAACGTTGGCCAGTAATTCAAGATATTCTAAAGCGTGAAGGTATTGCACGTCAACATCTTAACTCATTTGATGAATTTTTAGAACGAGGTCTTCAAAGTATTATCAACGAAGTCAACCAGATAGATATTGAAAACGCTGAATACCCTTACAAGATTCAACTAGGTAAAGTTAAACTTCAACAACCCAGAATGATGGAACTTGATGGTTCTATTACTCATATTACCCCTGCTGAAGCAAGACTGAGAAATGTTTCATATTCTGCACCTGTAATGATGGAAGCAAGTGTTGTAGAAGATGGAAAAATTTTAGAATCTAGATTTGTTCATATAGGTGATGTTCCAGTTATGGTAAGATCCAATGCATGTATCCTACATAACTTTTCCACTCAAAAATTAATTGAGCATGGCGAAGATCCAAAAGATCCTGGTGGTTATTTTATCATAAATGGTTCTGAACGTGTCATTGTAGGACTAGAAGATCTTTCTTACAATAAAATAATTGTTGATAAGGAAACCGTGGGTGGAAATATTGTTTTCAAAGCCAAAGTCTATTCTTCAATTGTTGGTTATCGTGCAAAATTAGAACTTGTAATGAAAAGTGATGGACTAATTGTTGCAAGAATTCCTGGTTCTCCAGTTGATATTCCAGTTGTAATATTGATGAGGGCTCTCGGATTAGAATCTGATAGAGAAATTGCTGGAGTGGTTTCATTGGTAGACGATCTACAAGATGAATTAGAAGGTTCATTTGAAAAAGCAGCTGATGTTACAACATCAAAAGATGCAATTGTCTACATTAGTAAAAGAATTGCACCTGGAATGTTAGAAGAATTTCAGATAAAACGTTCAGAGACTTTACTGGATTGGGGATTATTACCACACTTGGGTAAGCATCCTGAAAACAGAAAAGAAAAAGCCCAATTCTTAGGTGAAGCAGCTTGTAAATTATTAGAATTAAAACTTGGTTGGATTACCCCTGATGATAAAGATCACTATGGAAATAAAGTTATAAAATTTGCAGGACAAATGTTAGCAGATCTGTTTAGAACTGCATTTAGAAATCTTGTTAGAGATATGAAATATCAATTAGAAAGATCAGGTCAAAAACGTGGAATTAATGCAGTGGCTGCAGCAATTCGCCCAGGAATAATTACTGATAAACTAAACAATGCTATTGCAACTGGAAATTGGGGACGTGGACGAGTTGGAGTAACTCAATTACTTGATAGAACCAATTATCTTTCAACAATTAGTCATCTTAGAAGAATTCAATCTCCTCTAAGCCGAACTCAACCAAACTTTCAAGCAAGAGACTTGCACGCAACTCACTTTGGAAGAATTTGCCCAAGTGAAACTCCAGAAGGCTCTAATTGTGGTTTGGTAAAAAATTTGGCACTATCTGGAATTATCTCAGTTAATGTTCCCTCTGAAGAAATTGTAGAAAAACTCTTTGATCTTGGAACAGTACATTTCTTTGATGCAAAAGAAGATTTGAAAAAAGATGGAACCCGAATATTTGTTGATGGTCGTCTAATTGGATATTTTAAAGATGGCGGGCAACTAGCGGAATTACTTAGAGACCTTAGACGAAACTCAAAAATTCATCCTCACGTTGGAATTTCATTTCATAAATCTGACATTGAAGGTTCAACAAGACGACTTTATGTAAATTGTAATGCAGGACGTGTCTTGCGACCATTAATTATTATCAAAGATAACAAATCATTGTTAACACAAGAACTATTAGATAAAATTTCTAAAAAATTACTTTCTTGGACTGATCTTTTGAGAATGGGTATCTTGGAGCTAATTGATGCAAATGAAGAAGAAAATTGTTATGTTACTTTAGATGACAAAAATACCAAGAAGCGTACTCACCTTGAAGTATTTCCACCAGCAATTCTTGGTGCTGGCGCTTCAATTATTCCATATCCTGAACACAACCAATCTCCAAGAAATACATACGAATCTGCAATGGCAAAACAGAGCTTAGGATTTTCTACACCGATGATGAATACTAGTACATATGTTAGACAACACTTCATGTTATATCCACAAGTTCCAATTGTTAACACTAAAGCAATGAAGCTTTTAGGACTAGAAGAAAGACCAGCAGGCCAAAATTGTATTGTTGCAGTATTACCATTTGATGGTTATAATATTGAGGATGCCATAGTACTTAGTCAAGCATCAGTCGATAGAGGATTAGGAAGAAGTTTCTTTTATAGAATATATGATGCAGAAGCAAAACAATATCCCGGTGGAATGCGTGACAACTTTGAAATTCCAAACGCTGAAGATAACATTCGAGGGTACAAAGGAGAGCGTGCATATAGATTACTAGAAGAAGATGGAGTTGTTGCATCTGAATCTCCAATTAAAGGCGGAGATATTTTGATTGGTAAAACTAGTCCTCCACGATTTATGGAAGAATATAGAGAGTTTGAATCAACTGGTCCATATAGACGAGATACCTCAGTTGGTGTAAGACCATCTGAAACTGGAGTTGTAGATACTGTTGTTATGACTCAATCAAATGAAGGTGGAAAAATGTACAAGATTAGAGCAAGAGATATGAGAGTTCCAGAGATTGGTGACAAGTTTGCATCAAGACATGGACAAAAGGGTGTACTTGGACTTTTAGCTAAAGCAGAAGATTTACCATATACAAAAGAAGGAATGTCTCCTGATGTTTTGATTAATCCTCATGCATTTCCATCAAGAATGACAGTTGGAATGATGATGGAATCAATTTGTGGAAAAGCTGCAGCATTTCGTGGAAAACGATTTGACGGTTCTGCATTTGTAGGAGAAAAAATGGATGAAGTTAAAAAAGTAATGGATGCATATGATTTCAAATATTCTGGTAAGGAAATAATGTATGACGGAAGAACTGGAAAATCATTTCCAGTTGAAGTTTTTATTGGAGTTGTATATTACCAAAAACTTCACCACATGGTTGCAGATAAAATCCATGCAAGAGCCCGTGGACAAGTTCAGATGTTAACCAAACAACCAACAGAAGGAAGAGCAAGAGGTGGTGGATTAAGATTTGGTGAAATGGAAAGAGACTGTTTGATTGCTTATGGTGCTTCAATGATCCTAAAAGATAGATTACTTGATGAATCAGATAAAGCTGATATCTTTGTATGTGAAAGATGTGGCTTGGTAGCTTATCATGATGTAAAACAAAGAAAATATGTCTGCCGAGTTTGTGGTGATAAAGCCAAAGTATCATCAGTATCTGTAGCATATGCATTCAAACTACTCTTACAAGAGATGCAGAGTCTTAACATTGCACCTAGATTGTTAATCAAGGAGAAAGTTTAATGTCTATTCAAGCAATTAAAGCAATTGCTGGAATTCGTTTTTCAGTATGGTCTCCAACTGAAATAAGAAAATATTCTGTTGCTGAAATTACTGCTCCTGAAACATATGATGAAGATGGAATGGCAGTTCAAGGAGGTCTTATGGATGGTAGACTTGGTACTCTTGAGCCTGGACAAAAATGTCTAACATGTGGAAATACAGCAGCACGATGTCCTGGGCACTTTGGACATCTTGAACTAGCAGAACCTATCTTACATATTGCATTCATTGATAATATCTACAAACTATTACAATCAACATGCCGTTCTTGTGCAAGACTAAAAGTTCCTCAAGAAGAATTAGATGTATTTCTAAAAATCAAAACCAAAAAAGCTGCTTATACTGTAATTTCTCAAAAACGTATTCCTGAACAAATCATAGAGAAAGCAAAAAAAGCAAAAGAATGTCCTCATTGTGGAAAAACACAATACGAGTTAATCTTTACAAAGCCAACCATTTTTGTAGAGAAAACAGAAATTGGTGAACACAGATTACTTCCAGTTACCATTAGAGAAAGATTTACACAAATAATTGATGAAGATTTAAAACTATTATCATATGATCCTGTTACTGCTAGACCCGAATGGTTTATTCTTCAAGCATTTCCTGTTCCTCCAGTAACTGTTAGACCATCAATCATTCTTGAAACAGGAATAAGATCAGAAGATGATTTGACCCACAAAATGGTTGATATTATTAG
>JADFJY010000059.1 GCA_022565935.1 Nitrososphaerota archaeon | reverse complement strand
TTCCGATCAGTTCAAACTTTTGTATCAAAGTTTCAAACTTTGTTTCTTCATGAACTTGTTCATTAACAAACCATTCTAGAAATGCATATGTTGAATGATCCTTATCTTTTTGTGAGATTTCAACCATCTTGTGAATTGCAGTAGTTACTGCTTGTTCGTTCGGTAGTGCAGTCTTGAGAATTGACTCTAGAGATTTGAAATTACTTGCAGGAGATTTTGATGCAGAAATTGTTGCAGAGGTACCCAAATTATTCAGGTAGTGAATAAATTTTAGCATGTGTGTTCTCTCTTCATCTGACTGTGCATAGAAGAAACTTGCACCACCTTCATACCCTGTAACTTCACACCAGGATGCCATTGCAAGATATGTATTTGATGCGTTTGCTTCAAGAGTGATTTGGTTGTTTAGTGCTTTTTGCATATTTTTTGAAATTTTCATAATTAGTAACTAAATCTAGTTATTAAAAAGACTAACGCAAATCCAGATAAAAATATGATTCCTGCAAAACTCAAAAGTTTCAACAGCATAGAAGGTTGAGATTCTTTTGCAAGATATTTTCCTGTGACTAGTCTAAAATTAAAAATGGCAATTACAGGAGCTATTAGAAATGACAAAACTGTTGCAAAGTCAACTAGTTCTTTTAGATTATTTCCAAATTGAAATACGATTACAAGTGCCCCAATAGATATGACAAATAAGAAAATAACGTAAAGTTTATTGAATTTTGGGCTTGTTTTTTGCTCTTTTTTTGTAAAAATCAATTCAACAGTTCTCCTCAATGACCTAGAATAGCCATCCAGAACAGCAATGATTGTTCCAAACATTACGGTAAATGCAGATGCTGCAATTATGATATAACTCCAATCTCCAATTGTCTGAGTGTACAGTGTTACTACTTTGTGTGCAAAAAGAGAATTGTTATTTGGCAACTCTTCACCAGACCCATAGAAAATAAAAGAGCCAAGTGTAACGAACATCACTGCAAGAATTCCTGTTATGAAATATGTTAATCTAAACTCAAAAAGTGTTTCCTTGAGTTTTGGGATGTATTTTGTTTGTTTCATTCTCTCTAATGTCCATAAACTATTCCAAGCGGAAAGATCAACTGCAGTAGGCATCCAACCCATCAAAGCAAGTAAGAAAAATATTCCAGAAGCATTCCAAAGTTCTTTTGGTATAAATCCCTCTACTGGTTCTATTGGACCATTATACAATGCAAACAAGAAAGCAGAAACAGTAGATACTACCAAAACAATAACTATAATCTTTATCAGACTATCAAGAATATTATATTTACCAACAGCTAAAATTGAAACACATATTGCAAATAAAATTACCATAGTCCATTCTCCAAGAAAATCTATTCCAAAAAGATTTTCAAAAAATCCTGCAGCAACAAACCCCACAGCTCCTGTAACAAAAAACATTGAAGCAATAGTTAAGAGAAAGTACAGCCACAATGCAGGTTTGCCAAGTTTCTTGTAGCCATCAATGATACTGGTTTGAGTAACGTTTGCATAACGAGAACCATACTCAAAGAAAGGATATTTCAACAAAGTAACTATAATTACAAATCCTAAAATCAGTAAACCAAAATCAGCACCAGCCCTTGTTGATTGTACAAGATGAGAGACACCAATTGCAGTACTTGCAAATAATATTCCAGGGCCAGCAGTCTTTGAAAAGCGAGATAATTTCTCATTCATTATACTAAAGAAACCTTTGAAAATCTTGCATATAATCTAAAATTCTGAGAGTGTGAATGAAAAAGACTAAAAAATTTTCCTAAGAAACTTTCTCTACTTCCCAATTATCATTAATCCAGATACCAATTACTTGAGCATCATAGTTCCATGACTTTATATTTTGAATTCCTTTTGAAATTTGAGAAACTTGTTCTTCTTTTGAGACAGGATTGCCTGCACAATCATGATGTCCTGAAATTACTATCACACTAGATTTGTGTTTATAAATTGAAATTTCTATCATTGATTTAATTTGCTCAACATTAGTACTCTCAGAGATTTTTTTCTCAACACCGGGTGCCGTTATAGTATCAACAAAATCAACTAAATAATTTTTTTTAATCCAAGTATTTACCGGAATTTGAATTCGTCCATCCATGCAGCTAATTGATGTTGCAAATTTTCCTTCAGCCATAATTAATCAAACCTCAAACTTTTTGGCATGAATTCAGATAAACATAATGGCTTAAAAATTATTTCTGATATCTAAAACAATGAATAGTGTGATCATTTACCATACCTACTGCCTGCATTAATGCATAACAGATTGTTGGTCCAACAAAATTAAATCCACGTTTTTTAAGATCTTGGCTTAGTTTCTCTGAAATTTCAGTTGTTGCAGGCAAATCAGATAGTTTTTTGAATTTATTTTTGATTGGCTTGTAATTTACAAATCTCCAAATGTAATTATCAAATGAGCTAAATTCGTCTTGAATTTTAAGAAACTGTTTTGCATTGTTGATTGCAGAATTAATTTTTAGTTTGTTTCTAATGATTGATTCATCTTTGAGTAGTTTTTTGATGTGTTTTTGAGTATATTTTGAGACCATAACAACATCAAAATCAGAAAACGCCTGTCTATAGCCATCTCTACGTTTAAGAATAGTACTCCAAGATAGACCAGCCTGAGCCCCTTCTAGTATTAGAAATTCAAATAACTTTTGATCATTGTGTTGAGGTCTTCCCCATTCTTTATCATGATATGTGATGTTTGGTTCATCTTTTGCCCATTCACATCTCTTTTTCATTAGTTATCAGTTAACACAGAATATTAGTTGTCAAATATAATATCAATTATGAAACTAAACCAACAGTTATTACAAATAAACAGAAATTTTCTGATCTGTTTTGTTATTTCAGCATCACTATCAGCAGCAGTTGCTCAATTACTAGTAGATTATGAGAATTATCTAAACACAACTTTTACCATTATTTTTGGATACATTATTTATTTTGGAATTTTTTCATGTTTGTTTTATTTGGATAACAAGAAACGCTACAAGACCATGAAATCAAGTTTAATTAAAAAAGAGTTATTCGCATTGATTTCATCATTTGGAGTAGGTGAAATTATTTATCTATCAGTAAGATGGCCAACACTGTATTATTTTCTAGAAATTGGAATAGAGCCATTCTTGGCATCACTAATTTCAGAAATTATTTCAACTGCATGCTACATGATAACAGTTACAGTAGTTCTTAGAAAGACAAAGACGTTTTAGTTATTTTGCAAGCTGATTAACTAAATCAGTTGATGTGATTATTCCAACAATGTTACCATTATCAGATACTGCAAGTTTTCTAATTTTTTTGCTAGTCATCCTTTCTGCTGCAGCAGAGATTGGTTCGTCATAGTTGATTGAGACTAGGGGTGAAGACATTATTTTATCAACTGAAGTCTCAAATGGAAGATTATTTGCAGCAATTTTTGTTGCAAAGTCTCTGTCAGTTACTATACCAACATGATTATTGTTTTCTTTGACTAGAACTGCACCTATTCCACCTTGTTGCATCATTTTTGCTACTTGAAGAGCGGTGGTTCCAGGATTTACAGAAATTAGAGTTTTAGACATTATATCTTTGACTTTAATTGATGAAGAGTTAAAATCGTCAGGACTCATCACATTTGTTATTATTTGTAATATTTAAGACATTCATAAATAATGAATTTAAATTAAATCAGACATTGACATTAAAGAAAAGTTTTCATACAATTCAACAATTACAGTGATTTATTATAGAATCTCGTCGCCCTCTTTTCCTGAACCTATGGGGTTAGAGTTTCAGAAAAAGTTGAAGATATGGGTTTAGACTTGGATAATTCCATGTTTCACTAGATATTCTATTGCTGTGAGGAAGTCATCTTCAGTAATTGCTCCTTGTGACCACCACTCTGCGTTGTTTTTTATCCAATCAGGAATAGGAATAGGATCTGGAAATCCTAAAACTTGGTAAATAGATTTATTCGGAAATTGAGAATCAAGCCACTCTTTGTAGCTTGATTCATTGTTGTATCTGTTGATATAATATTGTGGAGCTCTGGAATCATCTGGAAATCCTTGTACAGTAGTTTCTGCAAAGCCAACTACTTGTTGTATTGATTTATTTGGAAATTGAGAATCAAACCATTCTTGATATTCTAGCTCATTGTTGTATCTTTCAACATAATATTGAGGTGATTTCTCTGAACTAGGAAAATCTTCAATATGTGTAGTTCTATCAGGCAAATCATCAAATTCTAAAATGATTTCTTCTTCTTGAATACTTTCAGGTTCACTAATTGGAGCCAAAATTTGTTCAAAAATATGTTCATGCGATAATGTAAAATGTAAAAATCCAATAAGACTTTGTTTTGATGTAACCATTATCTCATATTCTCCATCAGGTGAGTTATCATCTAATGAAATAGTAGTTTCAAATGAACCATCATTTTTTGGAAAAACTAATTTTCCATTTGTGGTTCCATCTGGAAGTGTAAAAGTTAAAGCTATTCTGCCATCTTTACCTGCAAAAAATATCTTACCAAAAATTTTCAGTTCTTCAGTACTTCCAAATGATAGTTTAATTTCACCTGAATCAATTTGTGCAAAACCTATCTCATTTGATACAATAACTGGTTCTGGTTTGGGTTCTGCATCGGGTTCTACAATTATCTCTGGTTCAGGTATTGGTTCGGGTATTGGTTCAGGTGTAGGCTCGGGAATGGGTTTGATTTCAGGCTTTGGTTGTACCTCTCCAGGAAAAATCACAGGGATTGTCATTCCCACATCTTTGGATTCCATTTGATATTTCACATCAAAAGTAGTCAAAGGGTTTGAAAGCTTGTTTCCAGTAATTATTAAAAGTCCACTATTTGGTGCAACGTCATTACATATTCCTGTGAATTTCAATACGTCTTTAGCAGAACAATCTGTTCCAGCCATGTATTCAAATGGTTTTCCTTTTTGCCACAAATCTAAAGAATCAATTGATGGCACAACGTAAACATCAAAACCATATTTTGGTTCATCAAAATTCACTTGAATAGTTACTGCTGCTTGTTTCTTTGTACAAAATGGAATAAATTCTGCATAGTTTGTAGTTAGTCTAAAATCATTTTCAACTAATCCATATTCCCAATCAAGCATGATTGGATACATTATGTGATTTTTGTCTACTAAGTTATGTTTTAAACCTAGAATGTGTCCAATTTCATGCTCCATTATTGCATTGATGTAATTAGAAGAAAATGGTTGCCATTTGTTTCCACATCTACTATCCCCTAAACCTACTTCTAGAAACTTGTTGCCATATGCATAACCAATGTGTTCAAAACCAAATTCTTTTACCCATTGAACTCTAAAATTAGCATCAGTTGAGACTTCGGTTTGGTAAAATTTCAGATCAGGATTATTTTTCTCCCAAGCTTGAGTTGATTCAAATACTACATTTGATGCGTAGTCTGCCCATTCAGGAAGTTCTTCTACATATATGACATATTCAGTTTCAGCTAGAGCTATTTGTGGAACAAACAGAAAAACAAATGCTATTGCGATAATTATTACAGGTTTCATTCTAAATCTTTTTTTAACTTATCGAACTCTTCTTTTGAAATTTCACCTTTAGCATATCTTTCTTTTAGAATATCTGTTGCTTGGTTCTGTGTTTTGTTTGATCTGTCTTTATAATATCTGTAAAGCCTATTCGATGAAGTGAGCATTATCACAATCCCCACAATAAACCATAATGTCTCTGTTTCAATGTCTCTTGTTAGTACATTCCAAATTCCAACTAACAATAATACCACGTTTGTAACTGGATTAGCATAGAATCTACTTAGGATGTTTGGTTTTTTGTTTATTTTTAGAGGCTCTATAGGTTTTGCGGGTCTTGTATTAGACTTACATTTTGTACAAAATTTATCAATAGGACTAATCTCACTGCCACATTCTATGCAAGTTAAAACATCATCCATGATTTTTCCTAATCCTCATTAATGCGATAATTATTACAGGTTTCATTCTTTTTTCTCTTTATCTTTTTCTAATTCCTCAACTTTTTCTTTTAATTTTTTAGTTTCTTGTTCCAGATCAGTAATAATATTATCTATTCTAGTTAGATTTTTCTCACTTTTTTGTTTGCTAAGATTATCTTCTCTTTTACTATCTCTCTGCGCTTTTTATATTCCCGCCTCTGCCTCTCAAACTCTTTTTTCTCCTGTTCTGTCTTAACCAAACCGACACCATGGAAGAATTCAAATGTCTTTTTCTTGAGGGTTTTTACTCTCTTTCTCATCAGTACCTTATTATTTCTCTTTAACTCTTGTTTTCTTTTTAGCATTAACTTCCTTTGTTTTTCAATTTCACTTTTCTTCCTCTCAGATTCTCTCCGTTTTTCTGCTTCAAGATTCCTATCATTTTTTAACTCCCTTATTTCTTTTTTCCTTGTACCCTTGATATTTATTGCCTCTTGATCCTCTCTACCTATCTCGGGAAAAGGTGGTGGAGGTGGTAATATGTCTAAATCATCACTTTTACTGAAAATACCAGAAATTGTTATTAAGTACCTTAATGACATCTAACACCCCTTTTTTATTAAGTATATTAAAGATGATATTTAAATGTTTATAAATTTATAATTAGATATCTCTAATTACCAAAAAAGAAGCAAACCTTAATCATAATCTCTCCAGGTATGCTTGCATTTTTCGCACCTTAAGAACTTGGTTTCTGGCTCATCTCCTGCTCTTGTCTGCATAGTCCAGTAAAAAGCTGTGTCATGTCCGCATTTCTCGCATTTTTCCTTTATTTTAGGAAGTACATTCACCTCTTTCTCTATTACCTCAACATCCTTTTCTTTTTTAGTTACAGTTTCAGTTATTTTCGTCTGTTCCACATTGCTGCTTTTATAGCCGCAGCTACACATCAAAACCTTTTTGCTGCCCTCCTTTTTAGGCAGCAAAAGCGAACCACACTTTGGACAAAACATCTTAAAACTCTGATTTTAGCTTTTATTTAATAATTTTGCTAAATTGTCATGCCAGGTCTAAAAATTTCAAGGCCTCAACAAACCCTATCTTTATATAACCCAAAAAAGGTACCCTTAAAACAGCCTTCCCTATGATAACATCTTCCCTTATGTTTGTCTCGTCTAGCGCATCGTTTTTTATCGAATCCTCATTATTGTCTCCTTTTGTCTGGAAATAAATACCCTTATCATCCTCAAATTTTTTCACAACCCGGTGTATTATGGGATCCCTTTTACTGCTTCTGAAAACTATCACATTTCCAACCTCAATATTTTCTGCATCTTTTCCGACTAAAACCATGATATCTCCCTTGTTAAAGCCGTTTCTAAATGAAGATGTTTCAAAATCCTCTTTGTTGATTCCATTTTCCATATACCACTCCTTATTTTCTTCCCACCATGCCTCAAAATCCATATCATTCTCCATGCTG
>JADFJY010000058.1 GCA_022565935.1 Nitrososphaerota archaeon | reverse complement strand
TTTAGTTACTTTCTTTTTAGTTACTTTCTTTTTAGTTACTTTCTTTTTAGTTACTTTCTTTTTAGTTACTTTCTTTTTAGTTACTTTCTTTTTAGTTACTTTCTTTTTAGTTACTT
The DNA here is from genome assembly GCA_022565935.1 of Nitrososphaerota archaeon. Classification (GTDB taxonomy): domain Archaea; phylum Thermoproteota; class Nitrososphaeria; order Nitrososphaerales; family Nitrosopumilaceae; genus Nitrosopumilus. The sequence continues at coordinate 7,367 of JADFJY010000058.1, read as the reverse complement.
TCTTTTTAGTTGCTGCACGTTTCTTCGTAGCTGCTATTCTTTGGGCTAATGCCTTTTTAGCTGCTTGTCGCTTCTTTGCCAAGAATTCTTGGAATTTTACAGATACTTGTTCTAATGCTTGTTTAGTAGAATTCTCTGCTTTGGTTCGTCTTTCTAATTCTTTTACAAACTTTTCAGCAGTCTTATGACTAGTTACAATAGTTTCACGCAAGGAAGGTTTGGATTTGAATTGTTTTTGTATTTTTGAAGTAATATTTGATTTAATTTCAGCATATTTGTTAGCATCATCTAAAATCTTTTTTGCAGTTTTTTGTCTACTTTTAATCTCAAAAGCCAGTTCTTGAACATGGTTATTTAGAGCTCGTAATCTAAACTCCGCATTCTGTTTTTCTTCAGGATTTTCTGAGAATTCAATCTCCTGCTCAGTTTGTTCTATTATCTCTTTTTCTTGTGTCAATCGTTCCTCTGCTGCTGCTACTAGTCTTTCAATGCTTTCTAATTGAGAGGTTTTTCTAGTAAGTATTTGAGAGGTATCAGAAACATCTTCACGTTCAGATTCTATTTTTCGATCTATAGAATTTAGACCTGAAGAAGAACGTCTTTCAATTGAACGTATTTCTTTTAGTTGTTTTTCGGCTTTTTGTCTAAGTTTTGTTGCTTCCTGTTTCTTTTGACGAAGCTGAACTACCAGTTTTTCTAATGATACCACGATTAAATCAAAACAAGAGAGCCGGTTAAATTGTTAACATGATTAGGATTTGACTTAGCAGTAAAGAAAATTAACCAATCATGATCGCCTAAATCATTTTTTAAAAAATATTAGTTAAGAGATTACACTAAAACTATGGAATTTCATCCAAAAAATTTGCCAATATCAAAGACATATGATCTAAAAAATGAAAAAGATGCATCAATGGCAGTACAGGACATGGTGAAACTTGGATTTAAAAATAGAAAAGAGGGATTCAAGGTTTTGATGCCAAAAGAATCAAAACTTGCAAAAAGAATTGGGTATACAGTTACTACAGGTGTAACAAAAGGGCTAAGACACACAAATGAAATTCGAGATATTAAATATTGGACTTATCACCATGATAAAGATCATTATGCAATAGTATTGATAAGTAATACTTCTTTGACAGAATTAGGTTTTTGATTTAGCAAAAAGTTTGTAAAGTTTTGTTCTCTTGGCCATTACTCCAGCAAGCATTATTCCAATAATGGCACCACCAATTACATCCATTGGATAATGTTGTAAAACATAGATCCTGCTTATTGAAATCATTACAGGATAAAGAAATAGCAAATATGCACCTCTAGGGAATCGTTCTGATAGTACATAACCCAAAATTATTGCAAATATCATAGATCTTGCTGCATGTCCAGAAGGAAATGAGGCATCAAATCCACCCTCACAGAATAATGCGTATGTATCACGACTAATTTCTACAGGAAATGGAGTGCCCTCATAGTCAAAATCAGGTCGGTCTCTATCAATTCCACATTTGACGTATCCAGTAAGTAATGTGGATATCACAATTAGAATCATCAGGGTAATTCCAATTCTACGAGTTTTTGGAATTACCATCATTAGAATTCCAAATGCGAGCATCCACAAAACTTCACCACTTTCTGTGACATATTGCATTATAGTATCCAATGTTGGATTTCCAACATTTTGAGAGAAAAACAAAACTACACTTTGATCAAAACTATCAGTTAATCCAAAGTAAACAAAAGCAGAGATAATAAGAAATAAAATTGTTAACAGTACAAAAGAACGCGACCTAATATCAAAAATCCAATTTTGCAATTAATTAAACCTCAAGTACGTAGCTTTTAATTTTTATCAATACATAAGTTTTAGAAGTGTAAATCACTGTTTAGAAATAAGATTTGACAAAATAATTCTGATCGGCTCAAAGAATTTAACCAAGTGCATAATAGAAAAATCGTGAAGGTGCTCACACTAGATGATTTTGACCTAAAAGGTAAGACTATTTTTTTGAGAGTCGACATGAATTGCCCAATAGATCCAAAAACAATGGAGATTGTAGGTACCAAAAGAATTGAAGAAACCACTGAAACTTTAAAGTCATTAAAAGATGCTAAGGTGGTTATCGCATCACATCAAGGTAGGGTTGGAAATAATGATTATACTGGAATGGACAAGCATGCAAAAGTCCTTGAAAAGTTTATGAATAAAAAAATAAAATATGTTGAAGATGTAATTGGTGAAGCTGCACAAAATGCTATTAAAAATCTGGAAAATGGGGATATTTTACTTTTAGATAATCTTCGATTGTGTGCAGAAGAAAATTATGAATTCAAACCAGAAAATGCTGCCAAAACAATTATGGTTAGTCGTTTATCCAAATTATTTGATCTTTGCGTGTTAGATTCATTTCCAAGTGCTCACAGATCACATCCATCAATTGTTGGATTTCCACAAGTTTTACCTGCATGTGCGGGAAGAATTGTTGAAAACGAAGTTAGAAATCTAGATGAAATAATGACTGTTGCTAAAGCTCCTCATGTGATTGTTCTTGGAGGCTCAAAAATACAGGATAGACTTGAGGCAATCAAGTTATTGATTCAAAATGGTCGTGCTGACCACGTTCTGTTAACAGGATTGATTGGGAATGTGTTTATGCGCGCACAGGGGAGAATCAAATCTTCTCTTGGAATCAAAAGAGAAGATGAAGTCGTATCTAAAGCACATGCTTTGATTGGTGAATATCCTGATGTTTTTGCCACTCCGGTTGATATTGCAATTGACAAAGATGGAGAGAGAGTTGAGATGGATGTAAGAGAGATGGGTAAGGGTGATAAAATTTATGATTTAGGCCCAAAGACTGTAGAATATTATTCAAAATTGATTTCAGGTGCAGGAACTGTGTTTATCAGTGGACCAGCAGGATTTTTTGAAAAAAAGAATTTCAGTTATGGAACAAAAGAATTACTTAATTCAGTTGCAAATTCTATGGCTACAACAATTGTCAGTGGTGGTCACTTGACAACTGCACTAAAAGAACAAGGATTGTCAGAGAAAATCAATCATGTTAGTACTGCAGGCGGAGCATTGGTATTATATCTTACAGGAGAAAAGTTACCAATGATTCAAGCACTTGAAGAGGCTGCAATAAAGTATAGATCTAAATAGAAGATTTACAAGAAGGATTAGGACATGTTCTTTTTTCTGATGTTCCAAGATAGATTTCCTGATTACAAGTATTGCAATGAAGTTTTTCAGTAGGATCAAATAGTTTTAGCCAAATCGTAGTAAAATTTTGTGCAATGTTTCTGGCAAGACCAGAATCACAAATTTCGTTGAAAAATGATTCAACATCATCAATTATCCAGGATGGGTCAATGTCGCCATTTTTTTTGAGTATCTCAAAAATTTCATCATTTGTAAATTTAGTTTCAATATCATTGAATTTTTCAAAAATTATTTTTCTTATTTGAAGTATTATTGGGGTTATAGGAACAAAATCACTCATACTAGTAAAGATTTGCTGCATCTTCTTTTAAGCTATCTACATCTTGAGAATTATCAAGATGGTCTGCAAGATACGTGTAAAGAGCAGATTTGAGTACCTTAAGTGAAAGTAAAGCACATTTTATTCTGACAGCTTGTAAATGTTCAAGTCCCAACTCACCTAATATGTCATTTTTCTCAATTTTTCTTACCTCATCAAGACTTTTGCCTTTTGTAATTTCAGTTAAGACTGAAGAGCAAGCCATACAAATCGCACAACCTTTTCCATCGAATTTAATATCAGTAACTTTGTTATCATCAATTTTCAAAGCAATATCTATACTATCACCACATAATGGATTTGAATCATGAAAAATTACATCATGATTTTCAAGCTTTCCATAGTTTGTAGGATTTCTTGAATAATCAATTATCATCTCATGATAAATGTCTGCATTGCCACTCATAATTTAAACACCTTTGCTACTTTATTTAATGAATTTATCAGTGCATCAACATCTTCTTTGGTATTGTAAATGTAAAAGCTTACCCTTGATGTTGCAGCAACATTTAGTCTCTCCATCAAGACTTGTGCACAATGATGTCCAGAGCGAACAGCAATACCTTCTCCATCAATAATTTGTGCAACATCATGAGGATGTACATCTGCAAAATTAAATGATATAACACCACCACGTTTTGAAATATCTTTTGTGCCATAGATATGAATTCCTTTAACTTCAGATAATTTTTTCATAGCATATTTTGTCAGCTCTACTTCATGTTCTCGTACATTATCCATTCCAATCTTTGTTAGATAATCAATGGCCGCCCCAAATCCTACAACATCGGCAATGTTTGGAGTACCTGCTTCAAATTTGTATGGTAAATCATTCCATGTAGATTCATACTTGTGAACTTCTCTAATCATATCACCACCACCTTGAAATGGAACCATAGTTTCTAGAACCGATTTTCTAGCCCACAAAACACCAATTCCTGTAGGACCTAGCATTTTGTGCCCAGAAAATGCAAAAAAGTCACATCCTAGTTTTTCAACATCAACTTTCATGTGAGGTACTGCTTGAGCGGCATCAACTAGTGTGAGAACACCAGCAGCCTTACATTTTTCAATAATTTTTTGGACATCAGTAATGGTTCCAAGAACATTTGACATTAAACTAAAAGTTACAAGTTTGACTTTACCTGTAGCAAGATATTTGTCAAGATCATCTAAGATTAATTCTCCATTATCATCCATTCCAATGTATTCTAATTTAGCACTTTTCTCTTGTGTGAGTAGTTGCCATGGTACAATGTTGCTGTGGTGTTCATATTCAGTAGTAACAATAATGTCGCCTTCTTTGATGTGTGGTCTACCCCATGCATACGCAACAAGATTAATTGCCTCAGTAGTTCCACGAACAAAGATAATTTCCTGACGATCTTTTACGTTGATGAAATTAGCAATTTTATCTCGAGTTGCCTCATATGCTTCAGTTGCTTCCTCTGCTATAGAGTATACTGCTCTGTGAATGTTAGAATTATAATTTCTGTAATAATTAGTAATAGAATCAATTACTTGATTTGGTTTTTGTGTTGTTGATGCATTATCAAGATAAACTAGACGTTTGTTATCTCTAACAGTTCGTTTAAGAATTGGAAAATCTTTTCTCAAATTTTCAAAAGATATTTGTGTGCTTTGCATATTTTAAACCTCTACGTAAATTTCATTATTATCTATTTTAACATTGTACACTTTAAGTGGGTTTTCTGCAGGAAGATTTTGTGGTTCTCCATTCTCTAAATTAAAAACAGAAAGATGTAATGGACATCGTACACCTTCTTCACTGAGAAATCCAGTAGAAAGATCTGCATTGGCATGAGTACAGATAAGATCAGTTGCATGAATTTTTCCCTTTATATTAGCTAGAAGAATTTTCTTATCATTAACAGTTAATCCAAAAAGCTGGCCTTCTTTTACCTGCTCTAAATCACAAGCTTTAATCCATTCAGACATAAAAATCACCTATACTTGTAATGTTGTTCTATTTCAGCGTCTTCGTTGTAGCGAGTTTCCTCAATTTCTACAAACTTTGCTAATTCCTCATCTGTGTTAATTGTTAATTCCTTATTTTCCCATTTAGATTCAATTAGATATGCAATCCATGCTCGTACTTGGAAAGACATTTTTCTTGACAATGGTTCTAAGAACCCTTCAATAATTGTTCTTTCAGCTTCACTATAGCTTAGACATCTAGTGTTAAGATAGAAAAGTTGTTCTTCATCTAGTTGGGCAACAGATGCAGAGTGAGTAGCTTTGACATCATTAGTTAGAATTTCTAATCCAGGGATAGCGTCAGACTTTGCATCTTTATCAAGTAGAATAGAGCGACCAGACAAAAATGAATTTGATTTTGTTGCATTTTTGTTAATTCTAATCATTCCTTTGAAAAGAGATTTTGATTTGTTTCGAAGAATTGATTTCTCTACAACTCGACCTTCGGTGGATCTACCTTCATGTGTCACATTAGTTTGAATATCAAATGATTGTTCGTTATTTCCAAAGATAACTTCAGAATCATTACATGATGAACCGGATCCATTTAGAAAATACTCTATTTTGTATCTAGATAATAATGCACCAAACAAACCAGAATACCAGTTAACCTTTGCATCTTGAGCCAAGTCAGTTCTTCTTGTGCAAAAACTAACTGAACTTTGATCCATCATCTGTAAAGTAGTGACATCTAATTGTGCATTTGGTGCGAGATTTGTATTTAATAATTCAAGATATGCTTGTTGTTTTTCTGCCTTTGGTGAGTATAGTTCCTGAACAATTGTTGCTTTGCAGCTCTCATCTGCAAAAATAATATTTCTAGAGATAGCAGATATTCCGTCTTCTGATAAACAAGATAAGATATGAATTGGTTTTTCTAGTTGTAGATTTCGTGGAATATGAATGAAAACTCCGGAATTAAATGCGGCATTGTTTAGTGCAGTAAATTTATCCTCATTGGAATTTGATGCCTCTAGTGCTTTTTTTACTAAATCAAAATTGTTTTGAATTGCGTCTTCTAGAGAAGAGATTACAAGTCCTTTTGATTTTAATTCTTCAGAGATATTGATTTTGTAGATATTGGTTCCAATTTGAATAATACATGTTTCATGTTCTAGCTCTCCAAGTCTTTTTTGAAGAAAATTAGGAATAGTATCGGTAGTGGATATAGATAATGAAACTTGCTGTGGATCCATTTTTTTTGCATCAGTGTATTTATTGTATAGTGGAGATATTTCAATTGGTAATTTCTCATATATAGATAAGGAATTTTGTCTGTATTCTTTTAGCCAATCAGGTTCGTTTCTTGACGAAGAAATTTCATTGATATGTCTAAGACTAAGTTTTGAAAGACTTTCTTGAGACATGGTTAATGTTAAAGATTGGGAGTCTATCCCACAGAGTCATCCATTTCTAGTTTAATGAGTCTGTTTAGTTCTACAGCATATTCCATTGGTAATTCTTTTGTGAATGGTTCCATGAATCCATTGACAATCAGAGTTAACGCCTCTTCTTCATTAAATCCACGACTCATAAGATAGAAGATTTGTTCATCACCAATTTTTCCAACTGTTGCTTCATGAGTGATTGTTGCATCTTCTTGATGGATTTCCATGTATGGATAAGTCTCAGTCCTTGATGTATCATCAAGTAATAATGCATCACATCTTACAGTGGCTTTAACATTTGTAGCACCTTTTGCTACATGAACTAGTCCTCTGTAAGTAGAACGTCCATCTAGTCTGCTAACTGATTTTGATGTGACTTTAGATGTTGTGTTTGGTGCAAGATGAATCATTTTTGCGCCTGTATCTTGGTGTTGTCCTT
>JADFJY010000057.1 GCA_022565935.1 Nitrososphaerota archaeon | reverse complement strand
TATATCCATCCGATGAAGGAAAAGGAATTATCAGAATTGATGGACTTGGTAGAAATAATTCAGGAATTGCAATTGGAGATTCAATTTCTGTTAGAAAAATAAAGGCAGTAGCTGCAGAAAAAATAGTAGTTGCACCACTAGAAGCAATTCCTCCAATTGATGAAAGATATCTTGCAGATGCTTTAGAAAGTGTTCCTTTGATTAAAGGAGATAATGTTATGGTTCCATATTTTGGTGGTCGTTTAACTTTTCAAGTAATTGGAGTAACACCAGCAGCTGATGCAGTTTTAGTAACTCAAAAAACTGTTTTTAACATTGCAGAAAAAGGAGAGACATTACGTGGAGTTCCACAAGTCTCATATGAAGACATTGGTGGTTTAACAAACGAAATTAAAAAAGTTAGAGAGATGATTGAACTTCCACTAAGACATCCAGAAATTTTTGAAAAATTAGGAATTGAAGCACCAAAGGGTGTTTTATTGTATGGTCCTCCTGGAACAGGTAAGACATTACTTGCAAAAGCAGTTGCAAATGAAAGTAATGCACACTTTATCAGTATTTCAGGACCAGAAATAATGAGTAAGTTTTATGGGGAAAGTGAAGCAAGACTAAGAGAAATTTTCAAAGAAGCAAGAGAAAAATCACCATCAATAATATTTATTGATGAAATTGACTCCATTGCACCAAAAAGAGAAGAGGTTACAGGTGAGGTTGAAAGACGGGTTGTTTCTCAAATGTTATCATTAATGGATGGATTAGAATCAAGAGGTAAAGTTATTGTTATTGCTGCAACAAATAGACCAAATGCAATTGATCCTGCACTTAGGAGACCAGGTAGATTTGATAGAGAAATCGAGATTAAAGTTCCAGACAAAAAAGGAAGAAAAGACATACTTTTGATTCACAGCAGAAATATGCCATTAACAGATGATGTCAATATAGATAAACTTGCATCAGTAAGTCATGGATATGTTGGTGCAGATTTAGAATATCTCTGTAAAGAGGCTGCAATGAAATGTTTGAGAAGATTACTACCTGTTTTGGATTTACAAGAAGAGAAACTCCCTCCAGAAACATTAGATAAACTAATTGTAAATGGAGATGACTTTACAAAAGCATTGGTTGAAGTAGTGCCATCTGGAATGAGAGAAGTTTTCATTGAGAACCCAGACGTAAAGTGGTCAGATGTTGGAGGTTTGGAAGAAGTAAAACGAGAACTGCAAGAAGCTGTTGAATGGCCAATGAAATATCCAGGTCTTTATGATAAATTAGGACACAAAATGCCAAGAGGTATTTTGCTTCATGGTCCAAGTGGTACAGGAAAAACTTTACTTGCAAAAGCAGTTGCTACAGAAAGTGAAGCAAATTTTGTTTCAGTAAGAGGTCCTGAACTTTTATCAAAATGGGTAGGTGAATCTGAAAGAGGTATAAGAGAAATTTTCAAAAGAGCACGTCAATCTGCTCCATGTGTGATATTCTTTGATGAAATTGATTCAATAGCACCAATCCGAGGAGCAGGAGGAGATGTTCAAGTAAGTGAAAGAGTTGTTAGTCAATTACTTACAGAATTAGACGGAATGGAAAATATGCACGGTGTAATAGTTTTAGCTGCAACAAACAGAGCAGACATGATTGATCCTGCATTGTTAAGACCAGGAAGATTTGATAAGATCATACAGATTCCACTTCCAGACAAAGAAAGCAGGAAAAGTATCTTGAAAATTTCTGCTAAAGAAATACCAATAATTTCTGAGGCAAGTGATGCTGGACGCGTTGATTTTGATAAACTTTCTGAAATGACAGATGGGCTTAGTGGTGCAGATGTAGCAGCCATTGCAAATACTGCAGTTTCTTTAGTTATTCATGAATTCCTAGACAAGAATCCAGATATCAAAGATATTGAGAAAAAAAGCATAGATGCCAAAGTAACTATGGAACACTTTGAAAAATCAGTTAAGAAGGTCAGAGAACAAAAAGACCTCAAGTTGGGCGAAAAACTAGTAGCTTCCTATTACAGGTAGTTTTAATAAAATAACAAATCTAATCCTCGTAAATGTCAGAATATAGAGGATATGAGGGTAATTCATTAAAATTTCTAAAGACAAATCAGATTTCAATTGGTGATTCTGTAAAGATATTGGCTGATATCACTTATTCAGGCATAATAATGCCAAGATATGAACACAGTGACGATAAACATATTGTTTTGAAATTAACAAGTGGTTACAATATTGGTTTAGAAATTGAAAAAATTGAGAAAATAGAGAAGATCAAATCTACTGAAAAAATTGTTCAGCAAGATGAAAAACTAGAAAAAATTGTAGGATTGCCAAAAATTCTGTTATTATCAACTGGAGGAACAATTGCAAGCAAAATTGATTACAGAACAGGAGCAGTTACACCTGTATTAACAGCAGAGGAATTGAATTCGTCTGTTCCAGAACTCGCTAAAATCGCAAATATAGATGCAGTAGTTCTATTGTCAGAATATTCTGAAAATATAATGCCAGAACATTGGTTACAAATTGCTGAAAAAATTAATGAGTATTCTAAATCAGATTATTCAGGAATTATAATTGCCCATGGTACAGATACCATGCATTATACATCATCCTTTCTTTCATTTGCACTTGCAGGATTTCCGATTCCAATTGTATTGGTTGGATCTCAGAGATCATCTGATCGTGCTTCATCAGATGCAGCATTAAATTTGATTGGAGCAACAAAATTTATTACAGAAAGTAATACCAAAGGAATTTACATTGTTATGCATCAAGATGAAAATGATGACACGTTAGCATGTCATATTGGAACAAGAGTAAGAAAAAATCATACAAGTAAAAGAGGGGCATTTCAAACAATTGGAAATAATCCAGCATTCATAATTGCAGAGAATAAAATTCAAAAAAATATTTCTGAAGATTTTTTTAAAATTAGTAAATTTCAACCAAGAATTAAACTTGACACACGTGTTGCTTTAGTAAAATATCATCCTGGATACAATCCTGAGTTATTAGATCAAATTATTGAGATGGGGTATAAAGGAATAATTTTTGAAGGAACTGGATTAGGTCATATTGGAAATACAATGTATGAAAGTGTAAAAAAAGCAAATGAAAAAGGAATCTTTCTAGGTATGACTTCCCAATGTATTGATGGTAGAATTAGAATGACAGTGTATGAAAGTGGACGAGATTTGCTTAATTTAGGCATAATTCCATTAGAAAATATGATTCCAGAAGTAGCACTAGTAAAAGCAATGTGGGCAATAGGAAATTTTCAGAATGGAGAAGAAATAAAGAAAATAATGCTTGAAAATATTGCATCGGAATTATCAAGTTAGAGAGTGAAATAGAATGTTAGAATTTTCCATAAATGATGTTGGAGTAAAAGTAGGATTGGAAATTCATCAACAACTAGCAACTAACAAAAAGTTGTTTTGTAATTGCACACCATTAGAATCAGATGAATATTTTACAAAATTTCAGAGAAAATTACGAGTATCAAAAAGTGAATTAGGAGAGTTTGATCCTGCGGTATTATTTGAAAAATCTAAATCAAAAACAATAATCTATTATGCCAACCCAAAAAGTAGCTGTCTAGTAGAACAAGATGAAGAACCCCCACATGAATTAGATGAAGATGCAAGAAAAATTGCGTTAATTATTGCATCTTCATTAAAATCAAATATTTTTAGTGAAATCTATCCTATGAGAAAAACAGTTATTGATGGATCCAATACAACTGGATTCCAACGTACGATGTTAATTTCACAGGGAGGATTTTATGATGTAGAAGGAACAAAAATAGGGATTCAATCAATTTGTCTTGAAGAAGATGCTGCTAAAATCCTAGGTGAACAAGGATCAATTAGAAAATATGGTTTAGAACGTCTTGGTATACCTTTAGTAGAAATTGCAACAGAACCTTTTGAGGTAAAACCTCGAGAAGTTAGAAAAATTGCATTATCGTTAGGAAGAATTTTGAGAAGCACTAAAAAAGTAAAGAGGGGTCTAGGTTCAATCCGACAAGATGTCAATATATCAATAAAAGATGGAGGAGTTGTTATTGAAGTAAAAGGAGTACAACAATTAGAACAATTAGAAAAAGTTGTAGAATATGAGGCAAAAAGACAACATGGATTACTAAAAATATCAAAAAAATTGCGAGAAAAAAATTGGATACATAACTACAAGAATGATAGAAAAGACATTACAGAATTATTCTCAAAATGTAAATCAAAGATTATTCAGAATGCTATAAAGAAAAATCAGAAAATTTTTGCTGTATCTTTTAGAAATATGGCTGGAATGTTTGGATATTCACCATATGAAGGCATAAGATTAGGAAAAGAAGTAGCAGAATTAGTACGATTTTTTGGTTTAGGTGGTATTTTTCATTCAGATGAATTACCTAATTTTGGAGTTGAAGAATCAGATCTAGAAAATCTAAAAGAATTTCTAAAAATTAATGAGGATGATGGATTTTTGATATTAGCTATTCCTGAAGAAAAAATCCATATTATTGTTGACCAAATAATTTTAAGAATTGAACATATCAAAAATGTAGGTATACCAATAGATACACGATTAGCTACTCAAACAGGTGAAACAAAATTTCTTAGACCTAGACCTGGTGCTGCAAGAATGTATCCTGAGACAGATATCCCTCCAATTATTATTTCAAAAGAAGAATTAGAAAATGCAAGAAAAAACATACCAAAATCATGGGATGAATCTATAAAAGAATTACAAATAAAATATAAAATTAATCCACAACTTACAGAACAGATTTTTGATTCACGATACATAGAATTATTTGAAAAAGTTGTTGAAAAAACTAAAGTTAGTCCTACATTTGTTGCATCTGTACTTTGTTCTACAATTACTAATTTAGAGAGAAGTGGATTAAATTCTAATTTATTACAAAATGAAGATATTGTAAAATCATTTGAATTATTAGAAGTTGGAGAAATTTCCAAAGAATCAATTGAGATTATCTTTGAAAATATTATGGCTGGAAAAGCCAAGACTGTTAAAGAAGCAATGAAAAATACTGCAATTGAGGCTGTAAATGAATCAGATTTGGAAAAAATTATTGAAGAAATAGTTGAAAAAAATCAAGAAATTATTATAAATCAAAAAGAAAGAGCAGTTGGACCACTCATGGGAATTGCCATGAAGGAATTAAGAGGTAAAGCATCTGGTGAAATAGTAAACAAATTACTCTTAAAAAATATCAAGAAGAAGTTAGCAAGTATCTAGTTAAAGTTATGCGGGAAGTGGGATTTGAACCCACGAACTCCTAGAAGATAAGGATCTGAACCTTACGCCGTTGACCAGGCTGGGCGACTCCCGCATTGTAAATTTTTAAAATCTTGAATAAGTTTCTTTATTATACATCAAACAAACACAATTAATTAATCAAGTGATGTAATGGAATTTAGAGAAATATATTGTAACAATTGTAAAAAAATACTTGGACGCTATAATATTAAATTCTACAATGAAGATAAAATTGGAGATATACTAAAAACAACTCATTCTATCCATGTAAAAAGTGGACATCAAGTTATTATTAAAAAAGTTATAAAAGATTAAATTATTTTTATTTTTTCTATTGCATCAGAAAGATTTGAAATTCTATGAATATTATTTTCTAAAATATGTTTATTCCATGGTTGCGAATATAGAATTATTTTTTTGTTATGTTGAAGAATGCTTCTTGCATTTAGAGGTGAATCATCAATAAATATATCATAATCTAAATTAGCTTTCATCGGTCCATCAACTACTGATACATAATTATCATATGATATATTATGATGATTAAGCCAATTTTTTACAAAAGAATCAGTAGAAGATTCTCTTGCAGTAACAATATCTACTTGACCGAGATTTGAAAGATCTTTTGTAACAGATGATAAGTTTTCTTCTGTAGGAGGAATAGAATTCCAATTTTTCCAACAGGAATTTAATTCAGCATAAAAATCATAGCGGTTTATCTGAAATTTCTTCCAAAAATCCCAATCAGTTATATCAAGTTTAGAGATTTTTGGTCTAATTGTATTGCTGTAATTTAACCAAGATTTTATTACATCAGCAAGAACACCATCAACATCTAATGCGATTTTCATTTTTCTCAATTAATCACTAATTTTTTGAAATTCATCTAGAAGATTTTTTTGATGTTTATTGAGTTTTTTTGGAACATTTACTACAATTCGAATAAATTGATCTCCTTTACCTCTTGAATTGATATGAGGAACTCCTTTTCCTTTTAATTTTATAATTGTATTTGGTTGACTACCAGAATTAACTTTAATTTTTTCTGTACCCTCCAAGGTTGGAACAATAATTTCACAACCTAATGCAGCATCAACCATTGAAATATCATGATCATAAAAAATATCTTGTCCATCTCTGTTGAATTTTGAATGAGGTTGCACTCTAACTCTAACAATCAAATCGCCATTAGTTCCCTCAGGAACTTCATTTCCTTCTCCAGAAACTGTATAATCACCTGAATCAATTCCAGGTGGAATTTCAAAAGTAACTTTTTTTAAGCCTTTTTTCTTACCTTGTCCTTTACAGTCTCTACAGGGAGTTTCAATCATAGAACCTTGACCTCTACAAGTAGGACATGATGCAGTTGTTACAAATGAAGCAAATCCCATGTTACGAGTTTGTCGTACTTGTCCTTGACCGTTACACATAGAACATGTTTTCTTACTAGTGCCAGGTTTACAACCAGAACCACGACAAATATCGCATTGAATTTGTTTTTGAAGATTAATTTCTATTTTTTTACCATGAAGAACATCCTCTAAAGTTACTGAAGTTTCAAAGAGGATATCAGAACCACGTTGTTGACTAAAACCAAATCCGCCTCCACGACCAAAGATTGATTCAAAAATGGAATCAAATCCTCCGGCTTCACGACCAAATATATCACTGAAATTTCCACGTGCACCTTGAAAAATATCTTCACTACTATACCTACCATCTACACCAGCATGTCCATGTTGATCATAGAGTTGCCTCTTTTCAGTATTTGAAAGTACAGCATATGCCTCAGAAATTTCTTTGAAATGCTCTGGAGCATCTGAAGAGTTATTACGATCTGGATGAAATTTTAATGCTAATTTTCTATACTGTTGTTTGATTTCATCTACAGAAGATGATTTTGTAACTCCTAAAACTTCATAGTAATCTCGTTTTGCAGACATGGATTATTTCTTAATTATATTTATTGTATAAATGATTAAATTTGAAAAATTAGGTAGTTTTTGTTTCATCAGTTGAAGAGGATTCTGTTGTTTTGCCTTCAGTGCTACCACTCTGTTGTCCTTCAGTGCTACCACTCTGTTGTCCTTCAGTGCTACCACTCTGTTGTCCTTCAGTGCTACCACTCTGTTGTCCTTCAGTGCTACCACTTTGTTGTCCTTCAGTGCTACCACTTTGTTGTCCTTCAGTGCTACCACTTTGTTGTCCTTCAGCACCAGATGGTTGTGAAGCATTTTTGTAAAGTTCAGTTGTTACTTCATTGACCAAAGATTGTAATGCATCAAGTTTAGGCTGTAATTCAATTGGCTCTTTGTCTAAAACTTCTTTGACTTCTTTTACAGCATCAGTGATTTTAATTC
>JADFJY010000056.1 GCA_022565935.1 Nitrososphaerota archaeon | reverse complement strand
TCTTCAGTCTTAGAGACATCAGAATCATTTGTAATTACTTTTAACTTCATAAATCATTAATCAGATTTCAGGTATTAAGTATGTAAAAAAGTATTTCAAAACATCATCATTTCTCAACATAGTTCAATTCTTAAGAGGCTTGAACCATTTTTGGGGACAGAAATGGACGCAGAAGTTCGAATTAAACAGAATTGTGTGCAGGACTTCGAATTGAATCTAGAAATAATTGATAAGGATCAGATCGTGATTTTACCTTATCAAGTGAGATTTCCATACTTTAGGCACGAGTGCGTCCTATTTGAGTCCCAATATAGGGTATGGGCCCACGGGGATTTGAACCCCGGACCTTCGCCGTGTAAGGGCGACGTCATAACCGACCTGGACCATGAGCCCAGAAACATACCTTGCTAAAATCCATTTAAACTTTGAGACATATGAGAATCTAGAAATTTGATAAAAAATTAAGAAATTCATGAATGTCGTTGATTTTTTTTCTAGTCCAATTGGATTGGGTCATGTTACTAGAGATATTGCAATTGTAAATAATTTTGAAAACATAACAACTAACTTTGTAACAGGTAGTGGAGCTGCAAAAATTCTAAAAAATTTAGATTTTAAAGTACAAGATGTGTACAATCCACCTTCTTTTGTTGTTGAAAATGGTACATTAAAGAATCCAGCAAAATGGTTATGGAATTATTATCAATATTATAAAGACTGTAAAAAAATTTCACAGAGTATTATTTTAGAGGACAATCCAAATTTGGTAATTAGTGATGAAGATTTTGCATCATTAACTAATGCACAAAAAATGAAAATTCCAACAGTACTTGTAACAGATGTTTTAGAGACTCGCTTTACTAAAGGAATAGTATCATTTGTTGAAAAAAAGATGAACAAATCAATGCTAGAAATTATTAAAAAATGTGACATTGTAATTCTTCCTGAAAATGGAGATGATCAAGATAATATTAAAAAAGTAGGGCCAATAGTCAGACAAATAAAGTTTTCAAGAGAAGATCTACGGAAAAAATTTTCGTTTGAAAAAAAAATAATAGTTATTTCGGTTGGTGGAACTGATACAGGAATATTTCTTATCAAAAAAGCATTAGAATCAATTTCAAAAATTAATCAAGATATAGAAACTATTCTAATTTCAGGTCCAGCTATTAGCAAAAAATTTGAAAATGTTAGAAATTTAGGATTTGTAGATAATTTACACGAGTTAATTTTTGCTGCAGATTTATTAATTTCCTTGGCTGGAAAATCAACCATAGATGAGGCTAATGCTTATGGAACACCTGCAATATTTATTCCCATAAAGGGTCATTTTGAGCAAGAAGATAACGCAAAAGAAGAAGGATTTGTTTTTGATGATATCAATAGGCTTGATAAATTAATTGTAGAAAAACTTGAAGAAAAAAGAAATAGAAAAAACACAGATGGTGCAAAAAATGCATCAGATATTATTAAAAAATTGATGAATTAACGATCAAATGCTTAATAGATGGTAATTGGATTTTGTTAAGATACCATGACCAAGCTAGTAGTAGTCAAATTTGGTGGAAGTGCAATAGGTCCAGATGGAGCATCTATTGCAGAAATTGTAAAACGAATTAATGATTTGAAAAAAGATTCTAAAGTAATTGCTGTTTTTTCAGCTCCATTAACAATGCATAATGAGAAAATGCGTTCTCTAACTGATGTTATTTTAGAGCAAGGAAAAAATGCAGAAGGTGGAAAAACCCCATCTTTAGATATTGTAAAATCTACTTATCAAAAAATTCTTGAAATGGTAAATTCAGAGAACAAAGAGAAATGCCAAAATTCTATTGATTTACATCTAGAAAAGGTACAAAAAGCACTAGATGATGCAGTTGAAAGTAAAGAATTTGCAGACGAGATACGTTCAAGAGCATTAGCATTTGCAGGTGAGGTTTTGATGTCTCATGTAATGAACTACATTCTAAAGAGTAATGGTATAAAGTCTGATGCTATAGAATTTGATGATTGGCCAATTATTACAGATAACAACATAGAATCAACAAATTTTCTTACATTAGAATCTAGAGAAAGAATGGATAAAACAATAGAACTAGTAGAAGAGAATGATGTAGTTACGATTGGGGGATTTATTGGAAAAACAGTAGATGGTATTACAACTACATATGAACGAGGAGGTTCAGATAGAACTGCTGCAGATCTAGGAATATTATTTCACAAAAAATATGAAACTAGTATAGACTTTGAGAAAGATAGTGCAGTAGTTTCTGCCGATCCAAAAATTGTGAAATCAGGATTACGTGAAGTAATTCAATTGTCATATAATGAAGCTAGATTAGCAGGAATGTTTGGAATGAAAATTTTGGATCCCATTGCAATAAAAGAAATTGTAGAAAATGGCGTTGATATACCAATTACTGTAACAAATATGAAAAAACCAGAAAAAATAACAACAATAAAGAGAGCTCTTGATATACAAAAGGGGCATCCAATTAAGATAGTTACAGGGAAAAAAAATTGTGTGATTTTCAGAATTGAAACAAGCTGTATTCAAAAATTATTAACATCATTAGAAAAAGACAAACGTTACAGTGAGTTTATAATTTTATCGCCATTTACAAAAGATGGAATTGAATTTTCTAGAATATTGTTCTTAGATGGAGATTATATTAAAAGAAACGAGAAATACTTTTTAGGGTTTGATTCTCTTGCTACAATTACATACAATAGAGGAGTAATTACATTAATTGGAGATGAAATGTGGAGAGTTCAACAAGTTGTTTCAAGAACTAGTACAAAAATTGGTGAATCAGGATTAAATATTTTGAATATGGATGCACAAGAAGAGACATCAAGAATAATTATTGTCATAGAAGATACAGGGGACAACATAAACAAAGCCATTAGTGCAATACACGAAGAGATTTCAAAAATTAAATTTGTTTAATGAAAAGAGTGGCGTTACGGGCTTTCACCTGTAAACGCCATCATGGGTTTGTTCTTGGACCATTATCTAGATTCAGTCCGGCGTTACCCAAAACACGCGATACTAAACATTAGATTTACTAGTATTTAGAGCTGATCTATATAGATCAGATACGCTCGGCTGTATACCATAGAACTATTCCAATTCCAAGTAGTGCATACCACTTGAAGTTTTTCTTATTCATGAAAATATTCGCTGAGCGTAATTTACTATCATTTGGTGTACTCAAGTTAATTTTTCTCATTTCAATTGCTTGGCCTACTAAGCCTATTACAAGAAGTATAATTGCTACAATACCTATAGTCCATTCCATGCTAGAACTTGTTGTTTATCTGATATGTAGTTTTTAAATTTGGAAAAACTACATTAAAAAAATAATTCTTTAAATTAGTAGTGTTTTTTCTCTCTCCTATGAAAGAGACAGGCAAAATATGGATGAATGGAAAGTTAGTGCCATTCAAAGATGCCAAAGTTCATGTATTAACTCACGCATTACATTATTCAACATCAATCTTTGAGGGCATTAGATGCTATAACACACCAAATGGTTCTGCAATATTTAGACTTCCAGAACATGTTGATAGATTATTCAAATCTGCAAAATTGTATTCGATGAAAATGCAATTCTCAAAAAAAGAAATTTCAGAAGCTATAGTAAAAACTGTAAAGGCAAGTAGACTCAAAGAATGCTACATTAGACCATTAGCATACTATGGTTATGGTACAATGGGATTAACTCCTACTCCAAATAAAGTAGATGTTTCAATTGCATGTTGGGCATGGAAGATGGGTGAATCAAAAGCAGGTAAATTCTCTGGAGCAAAATGTCAAATATCAAGTTGGGTAAAAATTGATTCGAGATCACAACCAATGCAAGCAAAGGCAGCTGCAAACTATTCAAATGCAGCACTTGCCAGAATGGAAGCATTAGAAAATGGATATGATGAAGCAATTATGTTAAATTCCCAAGGAAAGATATCAGAAGGAAGTGCTGAAAATATTTTTATTATAAAAGATGATATTATTCAAACACCTCCCCTTTCAGCAGGATTGCTAGAGGGTATTACAAGAGATAGCGTTATCCAAATAATTGAAGAGAACGGTGGATTTGTAATTGAACGAGATCTAGAAAGAGATTATCTCTATACAGCTGATGAAATTTTCATGACTGGTACTGCTGCCGAGGTAAAGTCAGTAACACAGATTGATAAAGTAAAGATTGGAAATGGTAAGATGGGTATTATTACCAAAGCATTACAAAAATCATTTTCTGATGTTGTAATGGGTAAAGATGAAAGATTTTTGTCATGGTTAACTTTTATCTAATTTTCCACGAGGTTTTTTACCCATAAAAATGATCAAATATCATGGATTCATGCGCTACAGGTGACACTAGTGAAATCTGCTGGTTTTGTAGAAAAGGACGTCATCAAGACTGTATGAAAGAGATTCCAACACAAGGAAAATCAGATGGGCCACATGACTGTACTTTTGATACAAAACTTGTTTCATGCAAATGTCAGCACTAAACAATTAGTATCAAATACAGCTTATGTTTGAAAAATTCTATGAATTACAATAAGGAATTTTGGGATAAATATGCAGATGAGAATGAAGCAAGATACAATGAAGAATTTGCAAAATATACAAAAGATTTAGCAACTTCTTTGCACTGCACAAGTGTTCTAGAGATTGGATGTGGAACTGGAATTGATTTAAGATTGTTTCCTGATACATTTAAAATTTATGGAATTGATCTAAATGATAATGCATTAGATATAGCAAAAGAAAAAATTCCAATTGCAAATTTTAAGAAAGGAACAATTACGGATTTGCCATTTGATGATTCTTCAATTGATTTTGTTTTTACACATCAGCTGTTGAATTATCTAGATGATGATACATTAGAAAAAGGAGTTGCAGAAATGTATAGAGTAGCTGGAAAATATATAATGAATTGTGAAAAATATGAAGAAACAGAGAAAAAGATTGATGAAAATCACAAATTTCGTAATATGTACAAAAGATGGATAAATTATAAAGTAAAAATTGTAAGCAACGTAGATATGCATGAAGATATAGAACCTGAAAAAGCTAGATTCATTTTACTAAGAAAACTTTAATTTTAAATATTTTTAAGTTAGTGAAAATAATATTTTAGTTATTTTGGTAGTTTAATGATAAAAGTAGTAGGATTATTTTTTACAGAAATTTCTCCTTGATGTTGTTCTATAATGTTCTTACAGCTTGCCAAACCAAGGCCAGTACCTTTTTGTTTAGTAGTAAATAGAGGCTCAAACACTTTATCAAGATTTTCATCAGAAATTCCTTCACCAGAATCAATAAACTCCAAAATTATCATGTTATCTTTTTCATTGATCAAAATTTCAATTTTTCCACCTTTATGCATTGCCTGAATTGAGTTTACAAGAATATTTATGAATACAGCATCCAGTTTTTCTGTATCACAATTAATTTTTTGTATATTGTCAGAAACTATTATTTCAACATCATCTGGAACATTAATTTTGTCTATAGAATTTCTAATAA
This sequence comes from Nitrososphaerota archaeon, assembly GCA_022565935.1. Taxonomy (GTDB): domain Archaea; phylum Thermoproteota; class Nitrososphaeria; order Nitrososphaerales; family Nitrosopumilaceae; genus Nitrosopumilus. Next base: position 2,301 of record JADFJY010000056.1, on the reverse strand, counting down.
TTTTATTTACAAAAACTTCTGATAACTGTAGTGGAGAATGTCTTACATATCCTAAAACATCATCAACTTGATGAGATATTCTATCAATGCTTTTTTCTATTAAATTAATTCGTTTACTAACTGTTTCATCAGAAATTTTTAAATCTGGAGAAGCTTGTTTAATCAGATCTACAGACATTTTCATGACAGACAATGGATTTCTCAAGTCATGTGCAAGACGACCAGACAATTCTCCAATTGCAGATAGACGTTCTGATTTTAATACCTCCTGTGTTTTTTTTGCTACAAGATTTTCAAGATTATCTCTTTGTTCAACTAATTCACTAGTTCTCATTTTAACCATCCGTGAAAGGTTCTTGTTGATTGTGATTACTATAGTAACAAAGACTGCTAACATTGCAACAACTCCAAGCATAAGAGTTGGGATAGAAATATTATCTTCTTGTTGAAAAAATACTGCATTAACTAGAGAGATAAGAATAACCATACAAACAATAGATACTGTAAGTGGAATTCCAAATTTACTAATAGTCTCAAATTTTACATTTTCATTAAAAAATATAGTTTGGTTTTCAGTAGATGGAAGTTTTGAAATTTTTAACCTAATGTAGAGTGCGAAAATTAGCATGACATAAGTAAATATCCACAACAAATCAACTGGATGCCCATCATAGTATTCACCAGATAGTTCTAAAAAGAGGAAGAAAGCATCTGCAATGGCGTATAGAAGAAATGCAAATAAAATTAACATCCAAGAAAGATTTGTTCCTCTCTTAGCCAGAAACATGATTCCTACAATTCCTGGAACCACTAACACTGAAGATAAAATTGGATATGCGAGTACAATTGCTGTATCAAGTGAAGGTTCCCCTAACATGTCAACATATGCCGCAAAAATAGATGGTATCAAAATGGAAATAGATAAACCGATTGCAAATAACCAAACATTTCTGGTAATTTTTTTAAGAATAGGTTTTAGTGAAAGGAACAAAAACGCAGCCATAAACGGATATGCCCCAAGATAAAAAATGTCGGCTTCTGATGGAAATGGATCTTCATTTAAAATATGATCATAATATTCCCAAATATGTTCAGCAATAAACCAAAATGCTGCACCTATAGTAAATAACAAAAATGCTTTTGCTTGGTAGTGCTTTTGTCTGTGTAATCTTACTGCAAGAATTGCAGCACATAGAGTTAGAATTCCTGTAGTAAAAAAATATGCGGGAACTGAAATCCATGCAAATTGTCCATCATCAAGAAATGGTCTTGATTGATAGATTATTGTAATTATCGACAGAGTTACAATTGAAGTGATCAAAATACGTTTGTAATTAATAAAACCTATATCTGGTCTTTCAGATTTGTTACTCAAATTCTAAACCTCTCAATATTGTATTTTTTCTAAATGTTAAAAAATATACGTTTTCATTTAATCTCAATTCAGTCTCAAAATTTATTGGATAGAAAATACAGTTAATGTATAATGTGTAATAATCAGTACTAGCTAAGTCTTTAAAAGTAAAGTATGAGCATATTACTTTTGATATGAAAAAAACTATTCTCATAGTAGAGGATGATAAGGATTTGCGTGGAATTTACAAAGAAATTTTAGAATTATATGATTATGATGTCCATATTGCAGTTAATGGATTAGAAGGAGTTGAAAAATTCAAACAAAAAAAACCGTCTTTAGTAATAATGGATGCAGCTATGCCTATACTTGATGGGTATAAAGCATTCAAGCAAATCAAAGAGATAGATAATAACGCTAATGTAATTATTGTTACAGGGTTTTCAGATAATGAACCAAGAAGTAAAGAAGCAATTAAACTAGGACTAATCAAAATAATTTCAAAACCATTAGGAGTAGATGAATTACTAATTTTGGTAAAAAAGTATGCTAAAACCAAACTAGAAAAATAATTCCAATAGTTCTGACATGGAGATTTTTTTCTTCAATTATGTTAGAAACCAATAAAAGAATCACTAAAGGAGGCGGGTCTAGAGGGATTCGGACCCTCGACAACCGGATTAAGAGTCCGGTGCGCTACCTGGCTGCGCCATAGACCCACAAAAATGGAAAGTCCTAGAGTTGTTATTAATCTTAAGATTGTAAAATAAAGAAAAATTCAGTTTTGTGCTTTTGCTTCAATTTCATTGTACTTTTCAAGAATTGCAGTTATTACAGTTGAAACTGGAACATCATTCATCTTTTTCTTTTCGACAAGAATTTTTTTGTATGCATCTAATGTTATGTATACTGGAATTGAACCATTTCCTTCAAGTAAACCTCTAACG
>JADFJY010000055.1 GCA_022565935.1 Nitrososphaerota archaeon | reverse complement strand
ATTGCACCAAGAGCGATTGCGGCCCCCACAAAAGAAGTATACTGAATGATTCTCCTGGAATCAAACTTATCTCCCAATTTCTTGTACATTGTCATTACAATTCCCAAAAATAGTCCAGATATCAAAATCATAAGATCACCTACAACAAAACTTGTCATAAATCCACCTCCAAAAATATCAGTGCCAAAGGGAATCAAAATTGCTCCGAATCCAATTAACATGAATGGAAGTATCTCTTTACGTTTAATTCTCTCACCTAAAACAATCATAGCTATAATTACACCAAATACTATCTCGCTATTTCCAAGAATTGATGCATTAATCGCAGATGTATCCTTTAAACCATACAAGAAAAATATCGTACTGAGAACTTCAACTATTCCTAATGCAGTTAATGCATACAATGGTTTTATAGAAAATTTGGAAAGAGGTTTAGATTTTACAGTAAATGGAGTAAAGATAGCACCATTGACAATGTAAATCAAAAAAACAATCATTAAAGGACTGGCAGGTAAAATCTGAGTATCCTCCATCAATGGTTTTGGAATTACATCTGCAAGTGCTTCCATAGAAGCGGCTGCCAATGCAAGTGCTATTCCTAAAACAATTTTACTTTTTTTGGAAGATAAAGAAGAGCGTCTAAACGTAGAGAAATCACTGATAATTTTCATATGTTACAACCGATTTTGGAAATAACGCGATCATTATTATGAGTATTTGTCTTATTTTGAGCCTATGGTTCTAAAATTTGGAAATGACACAATTTTTAGAAATAATAATTTATGTCAAAATATAATTCAGAAAATAGAAATTATGTACAAGAAGTGTAAAATTTCAATTAAATTGTTAAAATATTAAAAGCAGATTTTCTATGCCATTTCTACTAATAGAGTAGTTCCTTTCTGAGAAAAGCCAACTTCTACTTTGGAAAATGTTTGCTTATACATTGGAACTTTTCGGCCTTCAACAATTTTGGTTCCATCTTGTATCAGCAAACCTGCTTTAATCATTGCATTAATTTTTCTATATGCAGAAGTTTGAGGTAAACTACTCTTTCCAATTGCATCTACACACAATAGTGGATGAGTCCAAATCTGAAGTAATTGACGCAAATCTCCATCCCCATAACTAGCCAGGATTTTCTTAATTAGATGTTGATCTTTGATCTTCAAAGCATCACCGCTCTTAATTGATTTGATTTCATTAAAGGGAGTAGCTTCAGCAATTACCTTCTGTCGTATCTCATCTATGAGACGATCAGATGCAGGACCATATTGTCTTTTAAGGGCTTCATGAAATTGGTCAAAATCCATAATAGCGTACTTTAAACTAGTTCTCCAGATACTTTCCAGATCATGTTCTAGTGTGGCAAGTACTTTCTTACCCAAAATTGATGCTATAACATCAACACTAGCTTGATACACTAACTGATTATAGATTTCCACTGTACATTATATTGAGATTTTTGATATATCAAAACTTGTCTGTTATTTTTTGAAATAAAATATACAGAGTGTCTATAATGCCTAAAAAGTCCATAAAACATGACCATCCAAGTAGTAAGATATAGAGTATCAATAGTGTCCAATGGAGCATATCCTTCAAAGAGTTCCAAATGGAAGTACCAAACGTCAGCTATGGCATTAATCAGTAGACTACCAAGAATTAATACCCAAACCAATCCCTGAAGACTTCGCTTAAAGCTGATTATTCCAAGAGTTGCCAATCCAACTGTCAATGCCGCAGAACTAACAAAGATCATGCCATATGCAAAATCAAAGTTTAGAATATCGCCTTCAAAAGCATCATAGGATAATCCAGTATAGACAAGAATCAACCCAACAGTAATAATTGAGATTAGGGTTAATTTTGGTTTTGATAGTGGAAATGCAAAGAATTTCAATGCAAAGTAGATAAATCCAATTACAAGGGGATAGAATAACCAGTAAAACAAGTCACCTACTGATGGATATGGATCCTCACCTAGAACCAAATCATAGTATAGATAGACAGCATCACCTAGCATGAAAAACATGATAGCAACTGACAAGGCTAAAAATGGTTTGAAATACATTGAATTTTTTCCATGTTTGAATGCAATTAGAAATCCAACAGTCATTGTAGCAATAGGCCCGATAAAAAAGAATGAATCAGCTACATTGAAAATAGATGTATCAAACTCTACAGTCAATACATAAAACTCAAAGGTTAGTGCCAACCCAACTATCAATAAAAGTACTTTGTTGTTTAGACCAAAACTAGATTGTATAGATTTTTCTTCTTTATCTATAGGATGTGTATTACTCAAATTTTTTCCTCCACAGAGACTATCTCAAATGAAAAACCATTTTTGTTGTATTCGTCATTGACTATTCTATACCCAACGTCATTGAGAATTGTATTCATCTGTGTGACGATTAGATATGGCCAATTTTTTCCAAGATCATGCTGAAGAATAATTTTGCTTTTGCCATCAGATGAAAGAATTCTAAACTGAACATTCATACTGTGAAATCGTTTTTTAAATAAATCCAAAATAGAATCAAGAGTAATATGACCATAAAAATAGTTCAATGAATTCTTCAGGTCAGTATTACCTGTGGATGATGCAATCTTTTGTATGGTATCCTTTGAAGTAGAGTCTAATAATTCACAAAAAGTGGAACGAAAAATTGTAACCCATCCCATTTCATGTACTAAATCGTTCCAGTTAACCTGCTTTTCAAGAATATGATTAATCAATGTATTTAGACTGATTTTTTGTTCTTCACATTTTTCATGAAGTTTACGGCTTAATTTAGAATCAATTCTAATTGAAACGTTATCAGTTTTCTTTAGAATCCGATTTTCTTGTAATGTCAATTTCCTAACTCTCCTAAAACAATAGTCAATTCGTACATGTTACTAAGCAAATTACCTTAATTTTGAATAAAATAGAGTTGTATGTTAGATCTTAACACGTACAACTTTATGCATTTAGGTACAAAGTAGTAATTTGTAGAGTTATGATATTTGAGCCTAAATTAAGAGTTTATTGATAAAAAAATTCTGATAATTTGAATGACACCAAAAAACTGTTTTTAAGTATAAAAAAGCATGTCAATTTGAAAAGATAATCCATCCTTCTTATTATCAAATATCAACAAGAATTTTTGTTGGATAACGGAATAGATAATCTACTTGTACCATCATTAAGAAAACAGATTGAAGAAAATCTGGGGGTAGAAAAACTAAAAAAAATTGAACAGAGATTAATTGAAAGACATGGAATGAACATGGTCCAAGCAGTCAAAGACTTTCACAAATTAGACAGCGTCCTTAGAGAATTTTTTGGAGTTAATGCAGATAAGATTGAAACAAAATCATTACTTAAGGTAATTGAATTAGAAAGAACAGAAAAGAAAGAAGGGTGGATTACAATTCAAGATCAAGAGTTATCAAAGATATTTCTAGATACGCTTGGAGATAAAGATAAAAAGAAGATTTTAGGCACAGTTTTGAAAAAATCGTTAATTGTTTCAGATATTTTAAAAGAATCAAAAATTCCACAGACATCAGGATATAGAAAAATTAATTCAATGATTTTAAATGGAATTTTAATTTCAAACGGATTTGAATTATCAAAGGATAATAAAAAAATAAAAAAATATGAAACAGTTTTTCAAAACATCAAAATGGACATTCAAGAAAATGGCATGATAGTAAAAATACAATTAAAAAAATATCTACTTACAAATAGTGTAATCTTTCAAATTATTCAAATTTAAATTCTCAAAAATAATATTGGATTAATAATATTCTAGGCAACAGAAATTAATCAATTGTATGCATTTGTAGTAATTTGTATACATTTACACGATCAGGCTTTTATGCAAAAAAGTTACTATTTTCAATAATGGAAATAGCATCAAATACACTCCAATTAGGCATGTATCCTGTCAACAAGGATGATTATGAACAGATTAAAGAGTACTTTACAACATTTGGTTTAACATCTAACCAGATCAAGGTATTTTTCTATATAGGAAAAATTGGTGCCAAGACTGCCTCTGAGATTTCCAAAGCAGTCAATATTCCAAGAAGTGAAACATATCATTTGCTTACAGCACTACAAAACAAAGGGATAGTTGATGCATCATTTCAGCATCCGATAAAATTCACAGCATTATCAATTAATGAAACAATACATGTTCTACTTAATACTGAAACAGAACGCTTAAAAAAACTCGAAAAATCAGGCCCAGAATTGGAGGAAATCTGGGAAAAGATTCCAGGCAATACATCAGATATTCAGGAAAAAGAAGAAGAGAAATTCAAAGTTCTGCAAGGTGGAAATCAAGTAAATAGTAAGATTTTTGACATGATTTTAAATGCCAAAAATGAATGCAGGATTTTAGGTTCTGAAAAAGACTTTATGAAATTTTATCATGCAAACTTTCTTGATGCATTAGAAGAACATCAGATAGATTACAAACTTTTGACACCAATTTCAAAAAAATCTAAATACATCTTTGATGAACTTGACAAATCAAAAATAAAGAATCTATGTTCGTCAGTGAAAGAGAGTCTTTGCTTTTTGTTAAAAGATGATGATGAAGTATTATTTTTTATCAAAAACGAAGGAAACAATAAAGAAATGAGAGCAATATGGACAAATTCTGAAACTATAATTTACTCAAAAGCTTTATTGTTTGATAATATCTGGGTAAAGACAAAATCAAGTGAGGATGATTTTCAATGAGTAGATGTAGTTGTGGATATTCTACAAATTGTAAAGATGAATTTTGTAACCATCTTGTAAGTGGCTGGGATGATCTTAGAATCGATCACATTATTAGATAATCATATTAGAGATTCATCACTTACTTCAACAGGTTTTCTTCCCATAAAACCAGAATCTTTTTCATGCCAAAACTTTATTTCAGTCTCGCCATATTTCCAGCACAACCATACTTCTTCATCAAATCTCTTTGAAGGAAAATCAAGTAAACCTTGTTCAATGCTTTTAACTACTACCCCAGTATTTTCTAGGATTTCAAGTGATTCATAGAATTTAGTTATTGCAGAATTTAGATTCTGTTTTAGCGTAACATATTCTTCAAAAGAATTGGTAGTTGAGAAACTAATTTGTAATTGTTCTTCTAATTTTGATACTTCGTTCTTTTTTGCCAAAGCATTTTCAAATTTTTTTATCACACCAGGTAGAGCATCATTAGCCTCAGTTGTAGTAAAAAACGAGAACATGCATCTGTTCAGAAATCCTTGATTAAAAATCTTAGGCACTTAAGTTGACTCTGCTCTTTATATTACAAATCTTGTATTTCTAAATGAAGAAAAAATACTCACCATCCTCACTGCTGGTAATGAAAAATCAATATTAGAATAACCAGAAGATCATTAATGACTATTTCATTAGTAATTCATGTACCAAATAAAATGCAAAAAGAATGGAATAGATGTGATATTATTTAGAAAAACAAACAATCATTCCATTACTGAATATAGAGTGGATTGAGTTTTTTTAGAGTTTAGAAAATGAATATCTCGTTGAAACAATTCTCTATCCTGCCACAACGAGTACACATACACGAATAGGACGTTCGTACATTAACTAAGTGAATTTGAAACATAATCTGTAGTATGTGTAATAGTATTACATATTGATTCTCAGGCATAAAGAGTTTAGAATCTAACGATAAAGTTCCAAATTAGTTAGTAGTGTATGAAGGATAAAAAATAAAAAAAGAATCTAGGATTCAGCACAAATTATTTGTGGCTCTGCTCGGTCAAATGCGAATCCAATATCACTTGCAGTTATTGGACTTCCAGAGTTGAGGTAACCCATTGTGTTAAGTGCAGAAGCTGCCATCTCTTTATAGCTGTATACCCTATTTGGATCAGCTTGAGCCTTCATAATTCCACCATCAACAGAAGGTAGAGTTGGATGTTCAAAAAACACGTTTGCACTTGTTCATTCTAATGTTTCCCAGTGTTGAACATTTTCGGCGGGACAAACAGCTGCAGGCATTGGTGCAGGTTTTTCAGCTTCTACTAATTCTCCACTAGAAATAATTCCACCAACAATTGCAATGGCAATTATACTAGCAAGAAGTATGTACTTGTTCATTGATTTTGAAGACGGTATAATCTTGAATCCAAATTTCCATTTCCTCATAAAGATGGTTAATTCTATCGAGCCAGTCATCAACCCGGGAATTAAATCTATCATGGGGAAGATTTTCTATTGTTTCAGAGGTTTCCATGATTAATGGGCCATTGAGTCCTTCGTTAACTATGGTGATAGGAAAAAATTAATATTCCTGATCAAAATACAATGAAATTAGATGCTGAAATAAAAATTTCCTTCACCCAAATTTGAAAGGAGAGATTAAATATTTCTAAAGGAATTAATTCTAAAGAATTATAAAAGGACACATCAGTATTTGCAACATTCTTATTTCACTTCGTTGAAATTAGAGAATAGCAACCTGAAAAGTCATGAAAATTTTCAGTCACCGACTCGGCAGCCTCGGCGTTTACCCGGTAGCCCAGGCCCAACGCAGCGCCCTCGGCGGCCAGGCGCAGGGCGATGGCCCGCCCGATCCCCCGCGAGGCCCCCGTGACGAATGCGGTTTTATATTCCAGTCTCATTTCGGTTTCATCGGCTTGCGGCCGCATGGGGCGCGGGGAGAAGGGTCCCTGTTAAAATACGAGCATGGTCCGGAGATAGATCCCAAGCACATCGGAGATGAGGAAGATGTTTTTGTCCACATCATCATAACGGACCCCAATCTCCAGCCAATTGCCTTTTTTCCCGTTTTTGCCATTCATGCTCCCGATGGCGAGGAAAAGGAAATAGCTGCGGCGGGTGACGTGGTCGCGGAACAGGTCCGTTTCCCCGGTGTCCCTGTTTTCGATCTCCAGCTTCACCAGGCTTTTACGCTGGATGCGATACCTGACCCCAGCCGCCCCACCGCCGTCCAGGGGCAAGCCCACACCGCCGCCGGCATAATACCCGTACATTTCCACCCGTACCCGCTGGTTGACCACCCTGTCGGATTCGGTGGTCAGATCGAACCGCATGGCTTCCACGCCCATTTCGCCGAAGAGCACGGGATAAGCCCCCGCCATGCCGCCGATTTCCAACCCGCCGCCATCGAACAGCAGGCCGCTCCCTTCGACTGTAATCACGGCGCTGGTAATCCCCAGGTTGAGCCCGACGCCAAGACCGGGGAACCGGAACGGGGCGGTTTTGGAGCCTCCCTCCTGAGCCGACACCGGGACCGTGATGCAGACCAGGGCCGCCCACAGGATGACAACCGCCGCAAAGTGTAATCTCATAAGTCTCTTCCTTGGTCTTCCCCTGGATTTCCCCGCCAATCAATTCCCCTGCCCATAGTCCCAGACCGCCTCGTCCGAGGGCGTGCCCAGGGCGGCCAGGTCGCCCTCGACTCCGTAGGTGTCCATCTCGGCCTGAATTTTGGCCACGGTGGCTTCGGCCAGGGGAATCCCCTTTTCGCGCCGTTCCGCTTCCATCCGCGCCTCGGGTTCCCCCGGGCAGAGCACCCCGCCGCCTTCGGAAGGGGCGGTGTCCTTGAGAAACGTGATCAACTGCTCCAGTTCGCTTTTGAAGACGGGGAGTTCGCGGAAGGCGCTCACGTTGAGCACAATCATCATGGTGCAGTTGTTGAAGGGCGGGTTGTCCTCCTTGCCGATGAACCCGCCGCCGGTGAGGAGGCCCCCCAGCACCTCCATCATGAAGTTGAGCAGGTAGCCCTTGTAGCCCTGACGGCCACCCAGGGGCAGAATGGCGCCCCCCCGGTACAGGTCCTCGGCGTCGGGGGTGGGCCGTCCGTCCTTGTCGATCAACACCCCTTCGGGCGCGGGCAGCTTGCCCTCGGTGAACACCC
>JADFJY010000140.1 GCA_022565935.1 Nitrososphaerota archaeon | reverse complement strand
TGTGATTTTTGTTCATAGTTTTCAGTTAAAAAATAGAATTTCATATTGCCTTTGTTCTGTACTGTGATGATTTCTTTTTCAAGCAAAGAATCCCTTGTTTTCTCAAATGTTGTTTTTGCCATAAATTCTGGTACTATTAGTTTTAGCAAGGCATTATGATGTAAATTTGGGTTAGATTGAATGCTCTCAACTAGAATCCTTTCGCGCTCATACATCTTCAGATTAGGCTCATATCGACTCATTAGTTCTAGGTCGACCTATTATATACAGGTCAACTATTAATTATTATCGGTTTTGGAAATAGTACTTTAAAACTAACCGCTAGGACCATCAGCAGTAATCGTCAATGGGTCAAATACACTCAAAAACTTGTGAATAAATTCTGAATCACCATAAAAATCTACAAGTCCAGAATCAATAGCATCAAGTAATGAGAGTTGTTTTGTTATAATTTTTTTGTAGGTATCACTATCTAATGTAATTGCAGAGTGAGCATCTTGCAAACCATCAGTTACAGATAAAATATTATTTCTAATGTGTAAAAAATATCCCTCACCAGTGTCAGTAATTGAGATATTTAGATCTTCATCCCAACCTTGAACTTCTTCAGCATTTAATCTCGTAGGAAGTAATTTTAATAATTTACCAACTGGAAGTTCTGCTAACTGCTCAGAACTTGTTTGGGAAAAATCATTTGGATTAATTGTTATTTTTCCTTCCAATTCTAATGCACTAGTCAATGCCCAATGTCTTGCATCAGCTGAAAGCATTCTCTGACCAATTACACGTAGTGAATGAGCTTTGAGTAGTTTAGCTTCAACATTTTCAGGATCCACATTTAGAAGATATGTTGTAAGCTCTGCGGCCCAATTGTATTCATCGTTATCTATTGCTTTTCGAATTTCAACAATTGTTGCATCTAATCCTCCAAACCCATCAACTATTTTGTGAGAACGTTCATTCATTGAAATAGGTAGTAAAAATGCAGGATCACCTTGGTACCAACCAAGATTTCCATAATAGATTTGTTTCACATGCCATGGAATTTGACCTCTTGCTTGAGAAATCCAAGGATTATCTTTTGCATATTCAGGTAATGTGATCATGTGAGATAATTCATCAGCTGTATATCCATTGTTCATGCCACGAATAGTTTGATCATATACATATTGAGTTGCATCCCTTGTTGAAATCAAAATATCCATGACCTCATTTTTTCCACTAACTGGTTTTACATGAGATGGAACCATGTGTTCAGGCTCCAACGAAATTATCTTGTCAAGGGCATTGACATAGTTCATGGGATCACGATATACGGCACCTCTAAGAGTATAGATATTTGGGAAAATTGAATAAATATTATCACCAATTAGCAAAGTATCATCATCAGGAAGCCAAACAAAGAGTTGATCTGATGACTCCCCTCCAACATAAACAAGTTTCATTTTTACACCTGAAATATCAAGTGAAAATTCAGAAGAGAAGGTATGAGTTGGGGCAACAAATGCAATAGTTCCAGGTTCAGGATTTGGAAATAAACCCATGTTTCTATCTTCTTCAGGTAACATTACTCCAGATGCATAAGCAGTTCTTACTGAAGCAATTGGTCCTAGGACACTATTCTCATTAATGTAAAAGTCAAGCAAACTTTCATGTGCAATAATTTCAACATCACCATCACCTTCTTCTAAGAATGCCTTTGTACCTTGAACATGATCTAGATGTCCATGTGTGTAGATGATTACTTTTACTGGTTTGTCAGTAATCTTTCTGAATTCTTGCATCACCTCTTTTGCTTTTTCATATGTACTCAAAGTATCAACAATGATTATTCCCTTGTCCCCTTCAATCATTATGCTGTTTGCTAAATCATAACCAACTGCAACCCAGATTCTATCATTTACTTGATGGACTGCAGGAGGAGACCAAAAGTCATTTGTTGCTTCAAGTTCTGGACGAATGGAAGGTTGATTAGGATAATCAGGTAATAAAATTAATTT
>JADFJY010000139.1 GCA_022565935.1 Nitrososphaerota archaeon | reverse complement strand
ACTTTGATGCTGCCATTAACAGTCTCGAAAAAATGGATACTTATCTAAATTGATTTTCTTCTATTTTTAACTCCGTAAATTCCTACTACTACTAATCCTATCATTCCGATAACAAGTACAATCAATGGGATAAAACCAAATAATTGTTTGTTAGTATCTGGGAGTGGTCCTATAGCTGCAAACACTATGGGCTCTTCATTGCTAGTGCTTTCAATGATTAGTTTGTAAGTTCCAGTCTCTAAAACATCAAATTCTTTTTCAATAGTTTCTTCATTAATTGGTTGAAAAATAATTTCACTCTCAAATGGATCAATTACTTTAACAGAAAATGTGTTGTCTTTGAATTCCATTATTTGGACCGCAAAAATTCCTACTGATGTCTCTTGTGAATCAAAATCTGCTGAAACTGTAAGTGTTTGACTAGAACTAACTTTTCCATTTCCCTGACTAATTCCTTCTAGAATAATTTGATTTCCTAAAACTAACAAAAGTAATCCAATTACAATTAATGCCGCTGAACTAATGAGCATTATTCCTGATTTTTGCACAAATTATGGCTGATTTTCTTTAGTTTAAACGTAATTTTTTTAAAATTTGTAAATTAGTCTTATTTAACAAAGTTAGGTAATACTAAAAAAATTAGCTTAGGGTAACTTTAAATTACAATTGAAAAGTTTGCTAAATATCTTAATGAAAAAATCTCACTCTAGAATTATGATCGTATCAATATCTGTGATCATAGCAATGTCTGCACTTTACTTTACATTTACAGAAGATATTATTGCCCAGCAAGAAGATAATGTCTTTGTTACACATTCTGGTGGTGTTATAAAGACAACAGGCGAGATAATTGATCCTGTTTACAGCACATTACTTGATCCTGAATACACCGAATCTACTGTAGAATTTGATGCAATGGAATATCTACGAGAATTTAACTATGGACATGTTTCACAGTTGCCTGATGGTACCACTCTAAGAGAATTTACGATTATTGCCGAAGACGATAAAATTATGGAAGTCTCACCAGGTGTGTTCTTTAATGTGTGGACATTCAACGGTACTGTTCCAGGTCCAACCATAAGAGCTACTGAGGGTGATCTTGTCCGCATAAATTTCATCAACAACGGTTCAAAATCACATACAATGCACTTTCACGGAATCCACCCAGCAGAGATGGATGGTGTATTTGAAATAGTTGGACCAGGAGGTAAATTTACTTATGAATTTGAAGCAGGTCCTGTTGGAATTCATCCATATCACTGTCATGTGATGCCGCTTGAAGAACATATTGTACGTGGCCTGTATGGAGTTTACATAGTTGATCCAAAAGAAGGTAGACCTGCAGCAGATGAAATGGTTATGGTTCTAAATGGTTTCGATACTGATTTTGATACCGAAAACAATTTCTATGCTGCAAATTCGATTCCATTTTACTACCAGAACAACCCAATCCAAATTAACACTAATGAATTAATCAGAATTTATGTATTGAATATGGTTGAATTTGATCCAATAAACAATCTACACTTGCATGGCAATCTATACAATTACTATCCTACAGGAACTAGTCTTGTTCCAACATTTTATACTGATATGATAACTTTATCCCAAACTGAACGTGGTATTATAGAATTTGAATACAAATATCCTGGAAAGTATCTATTTCACGCTCACAAGGTAGAATTTTCAGAAAAAGGTTGGGTTGGAATATTTCAGGTTAATGACAACCTAGATCAAAAACCACAAACAGAAATAGAATATGGAACTTGACAACAAATCCTCAAAGGGTAAGATTATACTAAGTGGGATAATTCCATTTGCTTTTCTCATACTTTTGATGGCATACATCTTTGGTCCGGGTTCTGATCTTTTAGATTTTGGAATACCTTTACCTGAAATAACTATGGAAAAGGTTGATTTTGTAGATTCTGAGATACGTGTAACCGTAAGAAACACTGGACCTATTCCTGTTGAAGTTGTTATGGCTGATATTAATGA
>JADFJY010000054.1 GCA_022565935.1 Nitrososphaerota archaeon | reverse complement strand
TCAGAGTTAATCAAAGACTAAAAGAAAGTAAAGATGCTGGAACTCCACCACTAATTGTTCAAGACTTGGTTGATTTGTTACAGTACCACACTACAACATATTTTGATAACGAAGTTTCTGGAATTCCACAAGCTCATCATCGTTCTGGCCGTCCACTCAAAACATTAACTCAAAGACTTAAAGGAAAAGAAGGAAGATTTAGAGGTTCATTATCTGGAAAGAGAGTTGACTTTTCAAGTCGAACTGTAATCTCTCCAGATCCAAGTTTGGATTTATCTGAAGTTGGAGTTCCTCTTTCTATTGCCATGAAACTAACGATTCCTGAAATTGTTACAGAATGGAACATTGATAGAATGAGAAAACTTGTAATTAATGGACCTGAAAATTTCCCTGGAGTAAACTATATCGTTAGACCTGATGGTGTAAAAATTAGATTAGATTTTGTAGAAGACCGTTCTATAATTGCTGAAACACTTGAGAATGGATATCTAATTGAACGACATCTTTCAAACGGTGATATTGTGATGTTTAACAGACAACCATCCCTACATCAAATGTCTATTATGGCTCACTATGTTAAAGTACTTCCAGGTAAGACTTTCAGATTACATCCTTCTGTATGTCCTCCATACAACGCAGATTTTGATGGTGATGAGATGAATCTTCACGTTCCTCAAAGTGAAGAAGCAAGAGCAGAAGCAATTCTTTTGATGAGAGTTCAAGATCAATTAATTTCTCCAAGATATGGTGGGCCAATTATTGGAGCACTAAGAGACTTTGTTACTGGTGCATATCTTCTAACTAAAGACGATACAACATTATCTCTCCAAGAATTCTCAAATCTTGCAATGCTTGGTGGTTATACTGGTAAAATTCCTAAACCTGCTACTAAAACAAAAGATGGACCCGCATACACTGGAAAACAACTATTCTCATTATTTCTTCCAAATGACTTTAACTATGTTCTCACATCAAAATGGTCAAAGGGTACCGGAGGTCCATTAAAAGATGTTGTAATTAGAAATGGTGAATTAATTAGTGGTGTCATTGATAAAACATCCATTGGTGCAGAAGAACCGGAAAGTGTGTTACATCGAATTGTAAAAGACTATGGAAATCAAGTTGGAAAAGACTTCCTTAACTCTATTCTAGTAATGTTTAAGCAATTCATCACACATTATGGCTTTAGTTATGGTTTTGGTGATCTTGAGGTTCCAGAAAAAGATAGACAACAGATTATAGATGATGTTAAATCAACTTATGATGTTGTCTCTGATTTGACTCGTCAATATGAGAAAGGAACTCTAAAACTCACAAGAGGTATGAGACCTGAAGAAGCCTTAGAGGCATACATTGTACATGAATTAGGTAAAGCAAGAGACAAAGCAGGATCTACTGCAAATGATTCACTTGATGATTCAAATGCTGGAAAAATTATGGCTACAACTGGTGCCAGAGGTTCATCTCTTAATGTAGGACAGATGGCAGGTATTTTGGGTCAACAATCCAGAAGAGGAGATAGAATGAATGATGGTTACACTAATCGTGCAATGACACATTATGTGGAACATGATCCTAATCCTGATGCACATGGATTTATAAAATCCAATTATCGAGAAGGACTCTCTACATTAGAATTCTTTTTCCATGCAATGGGTGGTCGTGAAGGACTAGTAGATACTGCAGTTAGAACACAACAAAGTGGGTACATGCAACGTAGACTAATTAACGCATTAGAACACATTAGATTAGAATATGATGGAACAGTAAGAGATCCACATGGTCACATCGTTCAATTCCTTTATGGTGAAGATGGAATCGATGTACAAAAAAGTGATCATGGTGAGGCATTTAACATTGAGAGACTAACTGAATCTCAATCTCTTATTGATTCTGGAAAGAAAGCTACAAAAGATGAGATTGATACTCTTACTAAAAAATACACAAAGACGTTTAATCCAAGATTAACTTCACTTGTAATTGATGCCTTACATAAATCTGGTCTGAGCAAAGATGGTGCAGAAATTGTATGTAAGAAAGGACTTTCACTTTACAATAGTGCACAAGTAGAACCTGGACAAGCAGTGGGAATTATTACTGCTCAATCAATCGGCGAACCTGGTACTCAGATGACTTTGAGAACTTTCCACTTTGCAGGAATTAAAGAAAGAAATGTTACGTTGGGTCTTCCAAGACTAATTGAATTAGTTG
The DNA here is from genome assembly GCA_022565935.1 of Nitrososphaerota archaeon. GTDB lineage: Archaea > Thermoproteota > Nitrososphaeria > Nitrososphaerales > Nitrosopumilaceae > Nitrosopumilus. The sequence continues at coordinate 5,855 of JADFJY010000054.1, read as the reverse complement.
ATGCAAGAAAGAAACCTGTTACTCCAACTATGGATATCTATCTTGATGATGAATCAAAGAAATCACGAGAAAAAGCAATCGAGGTTGCAAGAAACATATTACAAACTAAAGTAAGTGCATTACTTGCTGATTCTGAAACTGATTATTCTACTGAAATTAAACTAATTTTGAGTGAAAATAGACTCCGAGAAAGAGGATGTACAGTTACCGAGGTAGAAACAGCACTTTCATCAAATAAAAAATTCAAGATGGAGATAATTGGTGAATTAATTACTCTAAAACTAGTTGAAGAATGTGATGCTCCAACTGCAATTGCAATTAGAAATAAAGTTCTTAATACTATAGTTAAAGGAGTCCCAGATATTGAACGTGTAACATTAGTTCAAAAAGATGATGAATGGATTATCCAAACAACTGGTTCAAATATTGCAAAAGTTCTTGAAGTCAAAGGTATTGACAAACAAAATGTTAGAACAAATAATGTCTTTGAAGTTGCAGGAACTTTGGGTATTGAAGCTGCAAGAAATTCATTGATTAACGAACTAAACCATACTCTAGAAGACCAAGGATTAGAAGTTGATAATAGATACATCATGTTAGTATCTGATTTGATGTGTTCAAGAGGTTACATGCAACAAATAGGTAGACATGGAATTGCTGGCACTAAAGATAGTGTTCTTGCAAGAGCCGCATTTGAAATTACTGTACCAACAATTGCAAAAGCTGCACTTTCTGGAGAAGTAGAACGACTAAAAGGCATTACTGAAAATGTAATCGTCGGAAGTAATATTCCAATAGGAAGTGGCACTGTTGATTTATACATGCAAGTAAGCAAGAAAAAATGAGGAACAAAAAATAAACACACTAAATTATTATGCCTTTTGAAATATCAACATTAATGAATAACAGTAAAGATAAAGTTGTTTTACTCAGAATGAAAGATTCAAGAACTATTCAAGGTAGACTAAAACAATTTGACATTTACATGAATTTGACTTTGGATGATGCAGAATACATTTCTGATGAAAATCCTGAAAAACTAGGAACTATTTTAATACGTGGAGATAATATTTTGGTAGTTTCTGTTCCTAAAGAAGATTCTTAGAAATTTATCCATCAAACATTAAATTCAATCTTTGATCATTTTTGAATGAAAAAGTATATTTTCTACGTGATTATTAAATAGAAAATTATGTTTTTATTTGTGTGTTAGGATATTTACTAGGAATTTTGCTAGTGTTAACCGCATTATCTCCTTTGATTTTTACTGAAGTTTTTGCAGATTCATTAACCGTTAATTTTAATCAAGAACAATACAGCAGAGGCGATTCTCTTACCATTTTAGGTAAAATTCTTGATTTTGAAATGCCAATTATTGCATTAAGCATCTATGATCCAAATGGAAAAATTTTGTCTGCAAATAATTTAGAAATTTCATCTCAGAACACCTTTTCAAAAACAATCTCACTTGACTCTCCGTTTTATGAAAAAATTGGAGAATACGTGATGAGATTAGATTATGGACAAATTTCTGAAAATCATTATTTTGTAATAAAAAATGAATATTCTGAACCTGAAATTTTAGTTGAGGACTTTGAAAAACCTGAAATTCTTTTGGTTTATACTGACAAAAAACAATATACTGACAAAGATTTTATCAAAATTACTGGTTTAGTTTCTAAATTAGATTCTCCTACAGTGTTGATAGGAGTTTATGATCCATTCGGAACACCTACTGGATTTTATTTTGGCTCCATTGATTCTAATTTAGAATTTTCTACAAACTTTCTTGTAAAAGATGGTGTTAATTTTAGAGTAGATGGGACATATTCAATAAAAGCATACTATGCAGAAACAGAAGCAATGTCTTTTTTTGATTATTACAAAATTCCACAATCAATAATTAATGATACTGTTAAAGATATTATTGAAGGTGAGATTAAAGAAAATAAATACATTGAAGAATCATTTGATGAAATCATTTCTAATACTACCAATATTTTATCAGATGAAAAAATAATTACTAAAGAAAAATCTATTGAAAAAATAAATTTCTTTAAAATTAAAGAATTAAAAACAATAAATCAAAAAAATAATTCAGAAAAGATTATAACAAAAACTAAAATTAAAAAACAAACTAATCTTACTGTAGAAGATATAGAATTAGGTAAACTATTGAATCAAATTAATTTGAAATGTGATTCAAGTATTTTTACTGATACTATTTCATATTATGATGGAATGGGACCTGCCTTGTATCGATTATGTAAATTTGATAGTTCTCTGAAATTATTTAATGATTCATTAATTAACAATCCTGATAATGTAGAAATTCTTGTAAACAAAGGTTCTGCTATGGGGAAATTGGGATATTTTTCTGAGGCAATAATGTATTATGATCAGGCAATCAATATTGATCCTAATTTTCTACCTGCGAAAAATAATAAGGCTAATGCTCTTGCAAATCTAGGAAATACTGATGATGCCATTTCATTGTATAATGAAATTCTAACCAAAAACCCTCATTACATTACTGCTAGAAAAAATCTTGAAATAGCATTATCAGAAACTTCACAAATTCATAATGTAGTTGATACGTTAAAGGAATTTAAAAATAAAGACATTGACAAACTTAAATCATCATTATCTGAAAAAACTATTTTGTTTGAATCTAAAAAACAAAAATCAACTAGCTTTTTTGAAGATCTAAGTCTTGTATTTTCTTCTTTAGGTTCTCTATTTGGTTTTCTAAAGTAGATTTTTTATCTTTAACATGACAAATTTTTCAATAAACCTATAAAGCCCTGTTAAGACGATCGTCTTAAGGAAACACATGAGTAAGATACTTGAAAAATCATTGAAAGATGCTCTTAAAGAAGAAAAATTAACTTTGGGCACTAAACAAGTTTTAAACTCTATAAAAAATTCCAAGCTACTTGTATTGTCTCAATCAGTAAAGAAAGAAATGTTTGAGAAAATTGAATCAGATGCAAAAAAAGAAAAAATACCATTAGTGAACTTTCAAGGAACATCCGTCGCATTAGGTAGACTATGTGGCTTACGATTTAGAATTTCAACAATTTCATTTACATCAATAACTGATGCTAACATCAAAACAATTCTAAAAGATACAGAAGCTGAGATAAAAAATGAATAGTTGTATTTTATTTAATGAAAGTTTAAATGAGACATTTTTTGTTGGAGATAAAAAGGAATTCTTATGACACAATCAATTAAACTTTCAACTGATCAAATGCGTTTGATGTCTCTTTTCCAAAATGTTACAGGTGCAACTGCACGTGATTGTATTGAAGATGAAAAACAAGATAGAGTAATTTTTGTAGTTAATTCGGGTAAAATGGGTCTAGCAATTGGTAAAGGTGGCATGCATATCAAATCATTACAAAATATTATTAAGAGAAATGTAGAGTTGGTAGAATTCGATGAAGATCCATCGAAATTTTTAACTAATTTACTTAATCCAAAACTAGTTTCTGAAGTGAAAATAAACACAAGACCAGATGGGTCAAAACAAGCAATTGTGTTAGTAGACCCTAGAAAGAAAGGAATAGTTGTTGGACGAGAAGGTAGGAATGCTGAGAAAGCACGACTACTTGCAAAACGATATTTCAATATTACAAATGTACTAATTAACAGTCCAGAAAGAACAATGGAAATGTAAGAATGACAAGAAAATCACCTCTAGGATTATTTGCAGGTAGAGTTTTGAGCTCTAAGAAAAAGAAACAGAGATGGGCAATCTCTACTTACAAAAGAAGAAAACTTGGTATTGATAAAAAGTCTGATCCTCTTGGGGGCGCACCTCAAGGGCGGGGAATTGTTTTAGAAAAAGTAGGTATTGCAGCAAAACAACCAAACTCTGCTATAAGAAAATGCGTTAGAGTTCAATTAATTAAAAATGGGAAGACTGTTACAGCATTTTTGCCACGAGATGGTGCAATGAACTTTATTGATGAACATGACGAAGTACACATACAAGGTATGGGTGCAACACAAGGTGGTGCAATGGGCGATATTCCTGGAGTTAAATTCAAAGTTTTCAAAGTAAATGATACATCACTTCATGAATTAGTAATTGGTAAGAAAGAGAAACCAAGGAGATAGATATGGCAGAAACAAAGAACTTGTTATTATTTAGAAAATGGGATTTATCAGATATTGAGATAGTAGATCCTGGATTAAAGACTGCAATTTCCTTGAGAAAACAAATTTTGCCATACACTTTTGGCCGTTCAGCCCTAAAGAGATTCAATAAAGCTGATGTTAACATTGTTGAACGATTAATCAACAAGACGATGCACTTTGGAAAGAAATATGCAAAGAACACAGGAAGAATGACTGGAAAAAAGACCAAAGTTCTCAATACTGTAAAAACTGCATTTGATATTATTGCACTTAAAACTGGAAAAAACCCAGTTGAAGTTTTAGTTAGAGCAGTAGAATTTTCTGCTCCAAACGAAGACACAACTAGAATTGTTTATGGTGGTACTGTTTACCATGTATCCGTTGATGTTGCTCCAATTAGAAGAGTTGACTTGGCCCTAAGATTCATCTCTGATGCAATCAAAGAGGCCACATTTTCCAACCCAAAACCAATTGAAGAACACATGGCTGAGCAACTAATACTTGCAGCAAATAATGACTCTAATGCTCCTTCTGTAAAGAAAAAGAATGAGTTAGAACGTATTGCACAAGCATCAAGATAGTAAATTTTACCAGTAGCCCGAGGCAGATTCGAACTGCCGTCTCCGCCTATCCACTCTTGAGATCCAGAGGGCAGAATCCTTGACCACTAGACTATCGGGCTACCAAAACAAATTTTGACGTTTTAGAATATATTCATTTATCGTAATTATTTTTGTCTGACTTCATGAATTACTGTTGCATAATCACATTTAGCTTTTAGTCTCATGTATGGAATTAACTTATAATGAATTGAATATCCGTTATTTTCTTTACGCAAAATTCCTTTTAACACTAAAGATACCAACCCTCTTGATGGAATTGTATTTGAGATGTTTCTTTGCTTGCAGATTTGTTCACGTTTATTTTGAAATTGTTTTAATGAAAATTCAACATCATTAATTTCTAAAATTAAAGGCCAAATAATTTCAGCCCAAACAAATCTTCTATTTTCTGTGGCTGACGCATGTTTTCCCTTTTCACTCAACATTAATAACATCTGTAAAATATGTTATAACTTGATAGTTGTCTCAAAAAGAAATTGAAGAATCATTAAATTTGCTAGAAAAAGATTGGGACATTGACCCAATATTAAGAGAATTCACTTTAGGCAAAATTACTGATGTGTCTGATTATACCCTAAAAGTAAAAGATGTTATTTTTCATGTACCTTATCTCAATTCAGTAAAAAAATACATTTTATGGAAATGTTATTGGCCTGACTGTCACAACTGTTGTGATAGACAAGGCAGACTTCCATTAACCTCTGATGATCTAATTACTATTGGAAAAGGTTTGAAATATCAAAAGATTTCCGAGTTTATAAAAAATGAAACATTAACTGTTACATATCAAGAACCTGGTCCTTCAGGACAAATGACTACAATGACTACAATTAATCTAAAAAGAAAAAAAGATGAAACAGAATCAGATGATGGAACACACATCTCATGTAGATTTTTAGATGATGAAGGGGGTTGTGGCATACATCCTGATAGACCTGGAGTGTGCTATCTTTATCCATTTAGTACTTGGCTTGAAAATGAAAAAGGACTCGCCCGTGTACATGCAACTTTTCAATTTACTGGTGATTGTCCTGGATTTTACTTGGCAGAAAATTTAGATCCAATGAAAGACGAATTCAAAGAGTA
>JADFJY010000138.1 GCA_022565935.1 Nitrososphaerota archaeon | reverse complement strand
TCTATTTTTACAGATTGTCGATAAACTCGTTTTCACTTCATAATCCTATACAAGATTATCCAATATAGTCAGTAAACCTGTTCAAGTATCTACATAAAATTACTCTAAAGTTTTATTAAAGATGATTAAAATTCTGCTTCTTCTAATGCTTTAGCACAGGAACAACTTCTTGTTTTAGGAATGTAATCAATTAGCTCTTCTAATATTTTCTTAGTCTTCTCTACATTTTTTGAAAGCGTCTCTAAGACTTGTTTCGCAGTTACAGGTTTTTCAGCCCAAACATCATAATCTGTAACTGTTGAGATTGAAGCGTAACAAATTTGCGCTTCTCTTGATAGTTGACATTCTGGAACAAGTGTCATTCCAATAATATCTGCTCCAGTTGATCTATAAAATTTTGATTCTGCTTTACTTGAAAATCGTGGACCTTCAATGCAGATATAGGTACAATCTTTATGTATTTTCAAATTTTGTTTATCTGTTACTTTGAGAATTGATGATTGTAATTCTGGACAAAAAGGTTCCGCTACTGAAATATGAATTACTCTTCCTTCTTCTGAAAATGATCCATCTCTTGATTTTGTAAAATCTAAAAATTGTGATGGTAATGCAAAGTGTCCAGGTTCAAATTCTTCTTTTAGACTTCCAACTGCTGATGGTGCTATGATTCTTGTAACTCCTAATTCTTTGAATGCCCAAATGTTTGCTTTAAAATTAATCATATGTGGTGGTATGGTATGTTTTTTTCCATGTCTTGGAAGAAAAGCAATTTTTCTTCCGTTGAAAACTCCAACTGTTATATCATCTGAAGGTTTTCCATAAGGTGTCTCAATTTCAACTTCTTGTGTATTTTTAAGTAAACCTGAATCATAAATTCCTGTTCCACCAAAAATTCCGATCTCTACATCCTTTTCCATTAATATTTCACCAGCGATTTACAATCATACTTGGTGATTCCTTGAATTCCATTTAGTTCAGTTAATTCTATGATAAACGCAAACCCAGAAATTTTTCCACCTACTTTTTCAATTAATTTTGCAGATGCTTTTGCTGTACCCCCAGTTGCAAGTAAATCATCACAAATGAGAATTCTTTGCCCTTCTTTGATAATGTCTTTCTGAATCTCTAGCGTGTCCTTACCATATTCAATTGTATATGATAATTTGACAGTTTTTCCAGGTAATTTTCCTGCTTTTCTAATCATTATCATACCTTTGTTGTATCTTGAGGCTAAAACAGAAGCTAAGATGAATCCTCTTGACTCAATTCCTGCAAACAAATCTACATCTTTTGGATGAAAATGTTTTGAAAACTCATCAGCAATTAAAGATAAAGCTGATGGATCCTTCAAAATAGGACTAAAGTCTCTAAACAAAATTCCTTTTTTAGGGAAATTAGGATATTCAGCAATTTTTTCCCTAAGATTCATGTAACGTGAACAAAAAAGGAGGAATTTAAATTGTTTCTGCTTTTTGGTGCCAACAGCTTCGTCTTGAATTTTTCGAGGATTCATCTTGCACAGTGCCCTTTGGGACGAGGGACGGCAATAGTTCCTCCTCCCATCCTCAGCATCCGGGGGAGGAGGAAGTAGGAGACGTCAAAAAGCATCTCCAAAGTCCGCAGTTTATGGACATACCTGGCAACGTATGCGTGGATGGAAATTATATCAATGCCTCGTAGAATGATGGCTGTCGAGGCCCGCAATCTTTTGAAATTTTCTTTTTTATCTCTAATATTATGTTGATAATTTGAAAAAGCCCTTTCGACAGGATTTCTAATAACTGCCCAAACTTTTAAATCTTGAAAATTACTTTTTAGTATCTTAGGAACCTTTGGATCTGGCATATAATGTGAGCTTAATTCTCCTTTAATTTTTCCATAAAATGAATTTCTTTTAGTTTTTTCCATCCTTTTTAGACTCAAAACAGTTTCTACCTTTTCCATCGGTGTTTTACAATTTGGATAATCAGCTTGCAAATTCGACAAGTCAGCTGTATTGCCAAAATTGCCAAAGA
>JADFJY010000053.1 GCA_022565935.1 Nitrososphaerota archaeon | reverse complement strand
AAGATGTTTGGGATATTGACCTGATTCAAATTTTAAATTTATTAATAAAAGTTCTAGAAAAATCAGGTAAAAGGGATTTTAAAATTGCAGGAATGGCAGCATTGTCATCATCATTAATCTATAGAATGAAAGTAGAAAGTATTTTTGCATTACAAAGAGCAGCAATGGAGAAAAAACCAATGAACCAAAGAACAGATATAGATATTGAATTAATTGACATTCCATTTAGACATGAATCCACATATCCAGTTACACTAGATGATTTATTGGGATTGCTTCAAAATCTTATAGGTACAATTGCAAATCCTCAATCAAGAAGAAACAGTAGATTAGAAATTGAGCCAATTGAAGCTCCTGACTTTAAAGAATATTTCATTTCACTTGAGAGTATCATTGGAAAATATGAAGACTTGGTAATGAAAAAAATATCACAAAAAGGATTTGGACTGCTTCAAGACATTATTTTAGAGCTTGATGAAGTAGACTCGATCAGATGTTTCTTTGCAATATTATTTTTAGCCAGAGACCAAAAGGTAGACCTTGAACAAATTGAAGAAGACATCAAAATTACGGTAATAAAAGAAGAATTAACAAACTGATCAATAATGAAGAAAAGAGTTCTTTAACTAATTTCAGAGGAGGAGTAGATAATTGGCAAAAATTGTGAATATGGATGAAGCAACAGCAAGAATTGAGGCAGCGCTTTACTCAGCAGGCAGACCTCTTAGAATAGAAGACATAATCAGAGCATCAGGCACAGAATCAAGGAAAAAAACACAAGAATTACTAAATGACATTATGAAAAAGACAAAGTCAGCATTCAAAGCACTTGAAGTGGTCATACTTCCAGATGAATCATACGTATTTCAGTTAAAGCCAGAATACAGCTCTACTGTGAAAAAATATGCTTCAAAACCCATACTCCCAAATGCTGCACTAAAGACATTATCATACATTGCATATAGCCAACCAATATCATCAAAACAACTTGTGGAGACAAGAGGTTCTGGGGTTTATGCACATCTAAAAGAACTAAGACAATTAGATTACATTAGTCATCAAAATGTTGGAAGATTAAAAATTTACACAACATCAGAAAAATTCCAAAAGTATTTTGGAATTCAAGGAGATGTTGAGGATCTAAAACAAAGACTGTTCTCTAAAATTAGGAAAACAGCAAGTATGACACAAACAAATACAGATGCTCAAATTGTTACAAAACTAAACTAAGCAGATTTTAATTCAAGGCTAATTTTTTGCGTTTTGTATAAATTAGAGTAATTTAGACTAGGTTTTGTGAAAAAGTGCGTAGAGAATTTAGCAACTAGTAAAATAACTGGAGGAAGAAGACATCCACTTAGAGTTAGACGAAAATATGAAATTGACAGATACCCAAATGAACCAATTAATGGAGCTCAAATTACAATTACAAGACACACTCGTGGAAAAAATAGAAAGACAGCTTTGAAATCAGTTGATTTTGTCAATTTATCTTCAGGTGATGCTAAAGTCAAGAAAACAAAAATTATCAAAGTTTTGGACAATGCTACAAACAATGATTACAAAAGACGTGGCATTATTACAAAGGGTGCAATTTTAGAAATAAAAGAAGGCAAGTGTAGAATAGTTTCAAGACCTGGACAAAACGGAATAGCTAACGCAATTTTACTAAAGGAATAAAATGAAAGATTATGAGCATATTGTAATCTGGTTGGATTATTTCAACAAGAATTTAAAAAAATCTAAAGGAAGAAGAGCAGGACTAGAAAAATGTATTTTTGATCCTTCATTAAAAGAATTGATTGATGCAACAAAAGCTGCAGGGTTTGAAATTATAGAATCAAATGACAAAGTACGATTTCCAAAAAGACCTTTTGTTAGGTCAGGATATGTTGTGTTGCCAAAAGAATCCTCAAAAACAATAATTCTTAACAGAATTTCTGAAAAACTAATTTTAAAAAGGTCAAAACAATCAAAATAAAATCAAATCTAGCTCTTAGCTAAAGTAAAGTTGACAGAAGTCTATGATAAGAATATCATGTTAGTGTTTGTAATTGCAGGAGGTAGGAGAAATAATGCACCTAGCCGGAAGTGGCAGGGTAATCATTCAACTATCAAACAAATTAGTTGAAGGACAAATACTCTGTGACGAAAAAGGAACTAGAGTTGCAAAAGTAATGGAATTGATTGGTCCAGTAAGTAGACCATTTGCATCTGCAACTCCGTTAACAAATAATATCAAAAAATACATTGGCAAAAGTGTTTTCGTATCTGAACAACCTCCTGTGAGTACACAAAAAAAATTTAGGAGAAGAAAAAAATGAACATACTAGAAACCCAAAACTGTCCTGAATGTAAATCTACATTAGTAGATGATATTCAGAATGGTGAAATAATCTGCTCTGGTTGTGGCGTAGTAGTCGCTGATCAGATTGCAGATAGTGGTCCAGAAACAATTAGTTCGAATCTCGAAGACAAAATGAGGTTAGCAAGAGCAACAGGACAAACAACTTATTCTCAACATGACTTGGGAATAACAACTGAGATTTCAATTAGTGCAAAAGACTATAGTGGAAAAACAATCAACCACGAAGTTGCAAATCAAATGCACAATCTCAGAAAATGGCAACAAAGAATACGAGTTTCCTCACCAAGAGAAAGAAGACTTGCAAATGTTTTAGCAAAAATGGGCGAAACATGTGACAGTCTTAATCTTTCAAAGAATGTGTTGGAAACTTCTTCTATAATATACAGAAACTTGGATGGACATATTGATGTGAAGGGAAAATCAGTTGTTAGCATTACAGCTGCTACAATTTACATGGCATGCAAGCAATGTGAAGTAGTAAGATCATTAGAAGAAATTTGTCGAGGAATTTGTCCAGCAAAAGATGTTAAATCAAAAACAAAACTTGCAGCAAGATACTATAGAACCATGGTAATGGAAATGGGGCAAGGTGTTGCCCCAGTTGTAACCATGAACAAATACATCTCAAAGATAGCAAACATGACACAAACTGAGGTTAGAGTTGAAAGACTAGCCTTGGAAATTGCAGAAAAAACTAAAGATAGTAGCATTTCAGATGGGAAAGCACCAAATGGAATTGCAGCAGCATATCTGTATGTGGCATCAGTCCTACTTGGGCAAAACGTACTTCAAAGAGACGTTTCAAGTGTTGCAGGTGTCACTGAAGTAACTATCAGAAATAGGTGTAAAGAGATTCTAACATGTTACAAACTCAAAATTACTTTGAGACCAACTCTGGCCTAAACCACACACCCCTTTTTTATTTTATTATCAAAAATATCCATTAGGATTAGCTAAATTTAGTCGGCATTATATAGCGAAGTAAAATAAAGCGCAACATGGCAACGTTAGAAATCAAAGATCTTCATGTATCAATAGGAGATAAAGAAATTCTCAAAGGAGTTAATCTAAAGACGGGTCCTGGAGAAGTACATGCCATCATGGGACCAAATGGTTCAGGAAAAAGTACATTAGCATACACATTACTTGGACATCCAAAATATAAAGTCACACAGGGAGATATTTTGATTGATGATGAAAGCATTTTAGGTTTAAAAGCAGATGAGAGAGCAAAGAAAGGATTATTTTTAGGATTTCAATATCCAACAGAAGTTTCAGGTGTAGGATTTTCTCACTTCCTTAGAACAGCTTACAACTCTTTAAGCAAAGCACTTGAAGGAGACGAAAGAGAAGTATTCATCACAGTAAGAGAATTTCAAAAATATCTAAAAGTGAATTTAGCAAAAGTTGGATTAAAAGAAGAATTTCTATCAAGATATCTTAATGAAGGATTTTCAGGAGGAGAAAAGAAGCGTGCTGAAGTTTTACAAATGGCAGTGTTAAAACCAAAAATTGCAATTTTAGATGAACCAGATTCAGGTTTAGATATTGATGCAGTTCAATCAGTAGCAAAAGCAATCAGTGAAGTCTCTGGAAAAGAGGCGACAACAATTATCATTACTCACTATGCTAGAATTCTAAAATACTTAGACAAACTAGATTATGTGCATGTATTTGCAGACGGACGAGTCATAAAAACAGGTGATGCAACCCTTGCAGATAAACTAGAAGCAGAAGGTTACGAGTGGATCATCAAACAAACAGCCTAATCAAATTTAAACAGAACATTTTTTCAAAAAACTATTGATTTACAAAGTTAAAGTAGAATTTTCTAAAGAATTTCTTGAAATCAAGGATAATCAAATCAACATTGGAATAAAATCAAAACCAATCAAAGGAGAAGCTAATAAAGAAATCATAAAAAAACTAGCAAAATATTTTGGAGTATCAACTGCACTTGTTCATATAAAATCAGGCCACAAATCACAACAGAAAATTATCGAGATTATACAATAGAAAATATAGTTTTCTGTTTAAATAGGGTTTCAAAATTGGAGAAACCATGTCAGAAGACAATGATCAGTATTATTTCAATTTCTCATTTTTCAAAGTTGATCCTAAATGGAGATGGATGGCAGACTTGGCAAAAGAAGAATCTGCAAAAGAAGTTGAAAATATAATTAAAAACTCAGGAATAATGTTTAGATCTTATTCAAATTTAGGATTAAGAGATGATACAGACTTTCTATTTTGGTTTGCAGCAAAGACAGTTGAAGAAATTCAAATAGTTATTGAGAAATTATTTAAAACAGTATTTGGAAAATACATCGTACCTTCTATCACATATTTGTCATGTACACGACCATCAATCTATGCAAAAGAACCAAAGGCTCATGGATTTGTAACAGGAAATAACCCAAAGAAACACGTGATAGTATATCCATTTACAAAAACAAGAGAGTGGTATCTATTACCAAAAGAAAAACGCCAAGAGATAATGGATGAACATATTGAAGTAAGTAAGAAATATCCACAAATTATACTAAACACGACGTATTCATTTGGAATTCATGATGAAGATTTCCTGTTAGCATTTGAGGTAGACGATATTAGAGATTTTCAAGATCTGATCATGGATTTGAGAGAAACTCAAGTATCTACATATGTAAAAAATGATATTCCAATGATTGTATGTGTCAAAAAGGACATCATTCCTCTAATTACAAGTATGGGTTAGATTTATCACAAAACTATTCCAACACTAATCAAAATATTTTCCTAATAAAACTCAAAAATCAATGATGTAAATCTTGGATAAACATAAATGATGAAATTAAAACAAATGAAGACGGAGAATTGAATTACAATAAACTAGGAAAAACAGATATCCAAGTTTCAGAATTGGGATTTGGTGCATGGGCTATTGCTCTTGATTGGTGGGGTAAGAAAATTGAAGAAGATGAAGCAAAAAGAATGCTTAAAAAAGCATATGATTTAGGAATCAATCTCTTTGAGACAGGAGATATGTACGGTAAAGGAAAAAGTGAGAGGTTAATTGGAGAGGTTTTCAAAGATATGAGAGATGAAATCGTTATTTCTACAAAGTATGGTTATGATTTTGAAGGTGTAGAGCAAATTGGACACACTGAGCTTCCACAGAAATTTGATGAAGATTTTACAAAAAAGGCATTAAGAAATAGTTTAGAGAGATTGCAAACAGATCATCTTGACATGTATGGTTTGCATAATCCAAAACTATCCCACATAAGAGACGATTCAATTTTTAATGTACTTGATAGTTTTATTGCAGATGAAACCATCAAAACATACCAAGTAGCATTGGGTCCTGCAATTGGTTGGACGCAAGAAGGTCTAGAAGCAATGGATAGACCAAATCTTAGTGCTGTTCAAACAGTTTACAATATCTTAGAACAAACACCTGGAAATGAGTTGATGAAAAAAGCTGAAGAAAAAAATGTTGGAATTCTAGTTAGAGTTCCTGAAGCATCAGGAATACTAACAGGAAAAGTAAATGCAGACACCAAGATTGATGAAAAGGATCACAGATCAGTAAGAAAAGGAGAATGGATTAAAGCATCATTAGAAAAAGTTGAACAGATAAGATCAATTGCAGAAAGAAATGAATTAACAATTACTGAATTAGCGATGAAATTCATTATGACAAAGAAAGGATTTGCATCAGTATTTCCTACAATGGTAAGTGAAGAAGAAATTATCAATTATGTTGAAATGACAAAAGGGATATACATTTCAACATCAGATATGAAAGAGATTAATGAATTGTACAACACATGGCCTTCGTATGAATTAAAGGCTACAACTCAAGCAAATTAATCATCAAATGGTCATCCCAATAGATTCACAAAAAACGCTAGAAATTATTGAAAGAATGAAGTTTGCAAAAATTGGCAAGTATGATAAATGGGAGAAAATTATTAAAAAAATTAAAAACCAGCAACCACTAAACACGGGAGAAATTGAATACTATACAAATCTAACAAGAATTTATAAAAATTCAACCATCACCAGTAGAAGTAAGATATACCATACAAAACTATCAGAGCAAGATGAAAAACCACCATGTAAAGTATGTGGTGATGATTCTCTATACTATTGCAACATGAATGATCAGTATTTTTGTACAATACATGTAGTTGGACATGATGAGAACGAATTCTAAGACGCAGGTATAGTTTCTTCGAATGAAAAGGATTTTTCTACGAAATATTCAACTCTAATTTTTTTGAATTCACGAGAACTAAAGAGAATTTGGTATTCAGGAACATTGATTTGTTCTTGTATTGTCTTTGCCACTTCATGTGCTTCATCTTGAGTTTTGCAATGAATCATTGAAAAAACATTGTATGGCCAGTCAGGATATGTAGGTCGCTCATAGCAATGAGTTACTTGAGGAAACGCTCCTAGCTTTTCGCCAACTTCAGTTATTCTATCTTCAGGAACTTTCCAAACGATCATTCCATTTGCAGTAAATCCAACTTGTCTATGTCTCAAGATTGCTGCAAATCTTCTCATGATTCCATTGTCTTCATAATATTTCATTTTTTCAAACAATTCATTTTCAGTAATTCCAAGATTCTTTGCTGCCTTTACAAATGGTTCATCAATAATTTCCATGTCTTTTTGTAATTCACGGATAAAGTTTTTGTCGTCTTCAGTTGGTTCAAATTTTATATTTTTTATTTCTTTTTTTACTTCAGTGGGTGCAATTTCATGTTTCTTTTCATCTACCATATCTAATTTTACACCAATCTTGAATAGTTGTAAAGTAGGAAGCATTCTTACTTTTTTGATTCCTTTTAGAACATTAAACTTGTCAACTTCAGTCTTCAAATCTACACCAGGGGGAACAGCCAAAGTAAACCAAAGATTAAACTGATGTTCACGTTCATAATTATGGCTAACACCAGGATGACGGTTAATTTGACTTGCAACATATTCTAGTTTATCATGTTCAATCTCCATTGCAACTAGAGTACTTGTATAACCAAGCATTCGAGTATCAAAAATTGCACTTAGTTGTCTTAGAATGCCAATTTTTTTCAAACTAATTAAATGCTCTTTGATAATTTCTGGAGTAGTGTTAAATTTTTTAGCAATATCATCAAAAGGTCTTGTTACAAGTGGAAATATCCATTGAATTTCATTGAGAAGTTCTTTATCTAATTCATCCATAGATGTCAATATGTGAATCACTTGTATATTCAATTAAAAATGTAGCTGTATTTTTCGCGTTGATTTTTAATACATAAATAGAAACTCTAGTCCTTTTGATCGTTGATAGTTGATCTAAATCTTCAGGGTAAGACAGTAATTATCATAGGTGGTGGAAATGAGGCACAAAAAAGAATCAATTCCTTACTAAAACAAGATTGTGAAATTATAGTAATTAGTGATTCTGTTAACTCAGAGATTAGCAAATTAGTTAAAGCAAAGAAAATTAAATTAAAAAAACAAAAAATTCATGATACAAAATTTATTTCAGAATTCAAACCAAATATGATCATTACAACTACCAATAACAAAAATCTTAATCAAAAAATCATCAATAGTGGAAAAAGAAGTAAGATTATTGTATATAGTTCGGATAATCCAGATGACAGTGATTTTTCAAATCCTGCAATAATTGATTTTGAAAATATAATTCAGATTGCAATTTTTACAGGTGGTCGTAGTCCAGCAATGTCAAAGAAGATCAGAATTCAATCAGAAAAAATATTCAAAAAGATTATCA
>JADFJY010000052.1 GCA_022565935.1 Nitrososphaerota archaeon | reverse complement strand
CTGTAATTGTTACATTGTATCAAGATAAAGTTGATTTCATTCAAAATGTCCCAATAGTGCCTATCTTCCAATTTTCTTCATTTATTGATGAATTTTATGGAAATCTTGATCAAATGAAGACTATAGAAACAAACTAGTTATGAAAAGACATACTCCGCCAATCATAAACCCTTTTGTGATTTTTAAAGAGTTGTCAAGTGCTTTAGAAAAATCCTCAAATATTCCCTGCCCCATGATTTTTACATCAGTTTGGTTTTCTAAAATTTCATACTTTGCAGATGTAATTTTTGTTTCAGCAATTTTAGCAATATCCAAAAACCATTTGGATAATTTTTCAGCTCCTGTAATCAAACCTAATTGATAGTATCCATTTCTATTTCTAGCTTTAACTGGAGCATAATGTGTATCTGATGTACAAATCTCAAGTAATTGAAAATCACTTTTTGCTAAACTATCTATTATTTTCTCTCTTACACCATTTTCCATATTATTAGCATCTGCCCATCCAAGAAAATATTTTTTATTATTGATTTTAAAACAAACAATTCCAATACCCCCCATGCCCAAGTCTTCTGTCCATACATCCATATCATCAGAATTTGCATAACCAAATTCAATTGGAAAACTTTCTTTTGTGATTAGAGTATCTAAACAAGATTTTGAAGCTTTTAGCATATCTTCTCCATCTTCCTTTGAAATTTCTTTTCCCATTGCATTATGGCAATCTACTATGATTGTTCTAACATAGTTTCGATTCTTTGCGTATTGCTCAATTTCTGTCTTCATGTAACTTGGAATGTCTTCCATTCCATGTGGGGATAAAGACAAAAACAATAATGGACTTTTTCCAAATAATAATCCTGTTACTCTTGCTTTGTTTATTTGAACTGTTACTGGCTCAGTACATTGTACTCCTTCATCCATGACTTTACTATTTTCTAAATTTTTTAGATAGATCTCTACTTCATTTTTTGAGGGTAGATTAAGTGAATGGTCTGATATGCTATGCATCACCATGGCTGACGAATTGAAATTTTTGTAAATTAAATATGGTATGTTGCTTCCTCCAACTGGATGATATGGTCCAGGATGAATTTCAGGCAGAACCATCCTAAATTCCATATTTCCATTAGATGCTAGCAGCCTAATTTGAGATGTTGATACTTCGGTTTTACTTGAACGTTCTTCCATTAGTTCTTCTGCATCAGTAAAGTCATTACCTTGTGAAGCCAAATATGCTTGAATTGTTTTATGTGTACTTTTCATTCCCGGTCTTCCTGCCTTATCTGTAACTAAAGACCAAACACTAGCAATGACCAAAAATACTATTCCATATCCTAACGACATTGGATTTGTAAGCATTGGAATCCACAAGTCTTGTGGAATTAATATTAGAAACATCGCAAGTGGTTGTATCAAACAAATTACCCAAATCATTTTGATATTAACTCCTAACACTGTTGTGAAAATTCCTATTCTTAAACTAGCAAACAAAAACATACCAAATGTTATAAAAAATAAAGATGTTTCTTTTGATAACACAACACTTGCTAATAATCCCATGAGAAGTGTTGCCACCCATAACAAGTTTGAAAAAAGTGATGCATGAAGTACTTTAGAGTATTCTTTCTTTTTTGTAAATCTGGTATCAATTAATTGTGTGATGGCTAAAACTATGACTACAAGAGGAATCCTCAACCAGAAATCTTCTGAATGCAGATATCCAAAATATGTTGTAACTGTAATTGCTATTGCAACAATTAATGAGGCAATTAAGGAAAAATAATGTGAAGATGGATTGATTAGAGTAAGAGAAAATCTATTATGTATGTTTGAAACATCATCTGAATTTTTTTGCATTGTATTTTCACGGAGCTAGAAAGATATCAATTAACCATGAAACAATAATTAAACTGATGGGAACTGACACTACAATTTTTGGATCAACTTTCCATCCCTTAGTCTCATCTTCAAAGAATCTCATGAGACCGCCACTTGATGCTGGAAGTGGTGCTGCTTTCTTTTTATCTGCCATTATAATTCAAAAACATAGATTTTAACATAAAAACCTTATTGTCACTTTTTCAAATTTTTCATAGTTTCCAATAATGAATTGATCGATTTTAGTATCTCTTGCTGTTTTTTATGATTATTTTCTTGTTCAAGTTCTTTTGAAAGAGATGCTATCTTTTTTTCCAGCGTTTTTTCTAAATGTGATTCTGTTTTTTGTTGAGTTTTTTCATTTGGAATGTCTTTTTTTTCAGGTTTACGTCCACAACTAATACATAATGCATGACCATCTTTCATCACTCTAACTCCTTTACAATATGGGCAACGTTCGCTAAGCAATGTACCGCCTTTTAGCAATATTTCAGCAGCTTTTTTTGTTAGATCTTCTGACACTATTTTTCTTTGATTTTCTATCTAAAAAATATCTTTATTTTTAACTCATAATTGATATTCAAACAAGGCTTAATAGTGCGCAATAGTGAAATTTTATAGAACGTATGGCAGTAATTTGTAATACTTGTGGTCTTCCAGATGACTTGTGTGCTTGTGGTGAACTTGCCAAAGACAGTACAAAAATTATAATTCGATTAGAAACACGACGATTTAGAAAAAAAGGTACCATGATTGAAGGATTAGATCCTAAACTAAACAATTTGGAAACAGTTGCCAGAAATCTTAAAAATAAATATGCTTGTGGCGGAACCGCAAAAGAAGGATATATCTTCTTACAAGGAGATCATAGAGAGACCATTAAAGAAACTTTGATTGGATTGGGATTTTCTGAAGATAGTATAGAACTACATTAGGACAAATTGCAAAATTCAAATAAAATTATTCAAGCTCTTGGAATTCCTTTCACTGCATTATTGTCTGTAATTTTTGGTTTATTTCTTGTTTCTTTTCCCATAGGACTTTTTGTTGTTTTTGAAAGTGAAATCGGCGGTGACATCAATTATGAATACCCTCTTACTCATTTAGATATTTTTGATGGAACAGAAATGTATCAAGCGCAAATCGATGTCAGCATTGGTGACATGTTTGTTTTATTGTGGACTTTTTATCTTGTAATCTTTGTAATTGCAGTGCTAGGTCCAAAACATGGGTTTCTGAAATCTCTTTCATCAATAATTTCTTTTGGAAAATATGATTCCAATTCAAATTATCTATTTGGGGTGACAACGTGGTTTTCAATTTTAATTTTAATTTCTGCATTGATTAATTTTATTCAAGAAGGATTTGGTATTGTAACAATCCCTCCTCCAACTGATAATAACCTCATCCAATTTTTTTATGTAAGTCTTGCTCCTTTAATAGAAGAATTTGGATTTCGTCTAATCTTAATTGGAATTCCAATATTTTTTATTTATTCTCAAAAATCTTCATTGAAATATTTTATCACATGTTTATGGAATCCTAACACTTTAGACATTCATGATTCTAAAAAAGCAATTTTTTTGATTGTTTTTGTTGGGCTTGTATTTGGATTTGCACATATTGCCTTAGGTGAATCTTGGAGTGAAGGAAAATTTGCTCAAGCTGTCGTAAGTGGAATTATTTTAGGATGGGTTTATCTTAGATATGGTTTTGTAGCTTCTCTTTTGATTCATTGGGCTACAAATTATTTTGTATTTTCATATGCAAATTTTATTTCTCATCTAAATTTTATTTCAATTGAAGATGCATTTTCTCATTCGTTAATGTCCTCATTAGAAATATTATTCTTAATTACTGGCTCTTTGTCAATTTCTATATTGATTATACATAGATTTTATTCTAAAAAAATATCTAATTTAGAGATTTAATGCTACTTTCAAGCCTTTGTATCTATTTCTAATTGTAACCTCAGTTACTCCTGCTGCTTCAGCTACATCTCTCTGTGTCTTATTTTCACCATTTGTTACACATGCGACATAAAGTGCAGCAGCTGCTAATCCCATTGGATCTTTTCCTGCAGAAATTTTGAGTTCTTCAGCAGTTTGTAAAATTTTTGTTGCTTTTCTTTTTGTTTTTTCAGATAATCCAGCTTTACTTGCAATTCTTGAAATACAATTTACTGGATTTACTACTGGCATTCTTAAATTTAACTCTCTTAATAATAGACGATAACATCGAGCAATATCTTTTCTTTTAATATTACTTGCTTGCCCAATATCTTTTAGTGTTCTAGGAGTTTCTGTGTCTCTACATGCTGCATATAGTGCTGATGCAATCAGTGCTGAAATGGAACGTCCTCTAACAAGTCCTTTTTCAAGTGCTTTTCTGTAAATGTATGCTGCTTTTTCTACAACTGCATCTCCTACTGCAAGTTTGTCTTTCAGTCTATCTAATTCACTAAATGCTTGTCTAAAGTTTCTATCGATTGGTTCGTGAACTTGACTTCTACTGTCCCATGTTCTTAGTCTTTCAATAGTGCTTTTCATCGCTGCAGTTAGTGGTTTTCCAGTTGCGTCTTTATTTTGAGGATTGATGACCGTTGCTAATCCCATATCGTGCATTGCAAGTGAAGTTGGAACTCCTGCTCTGCTTTTATTTTCACCTTCATTTGAAAATGATCTCCATTCAGGTCCTGATTCTTCTACTTTTTCGGTAATTACAAATCCACATTTTCCACAAAAATTTTCTCCCGTGTTAGCATCAGTAACTAGATTGCCTTTTCCACATCTAGGACATTTTTCCTTCGTATTAGCTATATTCACCATCTTTATATTCACCAAAACCTTTTTTTATAATATTTAATGTTTTCTAATTTATCACTTATAATCTTGCTAATGATCACATAGGTAAAATTTCTATTTTGTATTTTTTTGAAATGTTTTGTTAGTTTGTTCTTAAAATTTTCTTGATTTTTTCTGCAATCTGTGGCTTTTCATTTTGTTCTAATAGAAATTTCAAATCTTCAGAATTATCTACATCCCACATGATTCTTTTTACAAAAACCATTGCCACATTTCGTGTGTGTTCTTTAGCAGTATTCATATGAATTTTGTAACTATCTTCATCATAATGGGTCTCCATTAGATCTATGGGCATTCTTACGAGTGCATTAGTTCCATCAAATCTTCTGGATGGCACTACTATTGCAAAATTTGGCGGCATCTTATAGTTTAACACAAAGTCAATATCCTGAGTTTTGATGTATGGGATATCTTGTGGAAATACAATTGATGCATCAAAACCATTCTCTAGAAGATACTTGTCTGCAAGTGCAACTGCATAATTGACACTTTCTTCTTTTTCATCAATTATGGTGATGGTATTGAATTTTTTTCCAATTTCAATTGCCTTTTCTTCTTTTGTTACCATGATTATTTTTTCAATTTGTGGGGATATTGATATTGTATGTAGAATTTCTTCTAACATTACTTTACACAAATCTTCTATTTGATGTGGAGATAAATCTAAACGAGTTTTTGCATTAGAGAAAGTCTTTACAGGAATTATTACAGCTATTTTCAAATTATACGTGTATTTGTTTTAAGATGAAATTTGCTAATGCATCTTCAGCTATTTTATTTTTCATGGTAATTTTTGTATCATAAACTTTAATGTCTAAACTCTGAATTTTCTTTATTAGCGCTTTATCTTTTGAATCTATTACTATGTTGGAACACACATCAGAATACATTTTTGCTAATCCGTATGCATTTGATTCTATTCCGGCAGCCTGCATGTATTTCGCTGCTGGTCCACTTATTGCATTATCTCCGATCAATGGACTGATTGCTACTACTTTTTTCTTTATCTTTGATAGTTCTTTTCTAATTCCTTTAATCTGAAGCATTGGCCCAATTGATGTTAGTGGATTTCCAGGAGCTAAAATTACCATGTCTGCATCATGTATTGCATTTACAGCTTCAGGATTTGGACGAGCTTTCTCTGCTCCAATATACTGTATTCCTTCAATAGGATCTTTTCCTCTGTGTTTGACCCAGTACTCTTGCAAATGTAATTCTCCTTTGTTTGTAGTTATTCTTGTCTCAATACTGTTGTCTGTAACTGGTATGATGTTTGCAGAAACTGCGAATTTCTCACACATCCATTTTGTAATGTCACTTAGATTTTTTCCATTTTTTAGCATGTTTGTTCTAATCAAATTTGTTGCTGCATCTCTATCTCCTATTCTGAACCAAGTTTCTTCTCCAAAAACTTCCATTTGACGCAAAAAGTTGAATGTATCTTTTTTAATTCCCCATCCTCTTTCTTGATCAAGTATATCAGCTAAACCATAAACAATAGTATCTATGTCTGGGCAAATATAGAGTCCATAAAGCCAATAATTATCTCCAACATTACTAATTATATTGACTTTGGGTTCATGAGTGACTAAACCTCTGACTATCTTGACTGAACCTGTTCCTCCTGCTAAAACTGTAATCATCCCATTTTCTCCTAAAACTGTAAAGTGTACTTGCGTTACTCAATATTACTTTTTCAAAAAATATCGATCAAGAATTTGGATAAGTTTATTACTTTAATGTCCTTGATTTGTCTCGTGTCTAGGGCTGTAATTTTTTCAATTATACTTGCAGGTCTTATAGTTATAGGAACTACTCCTGTTTGGGCTGCCCAATTTGATACTAGAATTGACCCAAATGAAGGTTCATCCCCATTTAAAGTGAGTTATCTAAAAACCATCTTTATTGAATATCCAAATGGTGGAAATCTATCTGATGAATTACGTGGAAAACAATGGACTGTTTCTGGCACTGCTGATATATCAAACCCTGGAGTTAAAGACCTTTTAGCTAAACTTAATCAAAAAATTATTTCTGATGGAAGTCAGGCCAGAATCTCAGATTTGAATGTAAATTATAATTTTTATCTTAAAGCAAGAAACATCAGTACATCTATTGATTACAAAGTACTCCTAGAAGGAACAATAACTAATTATGTAATTACAAAAGATACTCAGAGAACTTTGGTTGATTTGGGTTGGAGGGGGTTATCTGTTAATGATGAAATTATAATTGATGGTGTGGATATCAATATTCCATTAAATATTCTAAAAACTGAAGAACCTGAGGTTTACACGTACTTTGTTGGAACTGAAGCAGAAGATGTTTTTAACAGACCTCTAATTAATGCAGACTTTATCTTAGAGCAACCAATGACTAACTGGCACTTTTTGTTTGATCCAACTGGAATTACATCTGATGCTAAAACATTTGGATTGGATGAAAGTATTTCAGGATTTGTTATCTCTAGCTGGACTATGGGTGAAAGTAGTATTAGAGAAGGAATACAAATTGAAAAAATTTATGAAGTAGAAATAATGTCTGATGAAAAATATATTATTAGAAGTGTACAGTCATCTGATCAAGGTAATATATCTGCAATTGGGTTTGGTGCATTGGATACATTAGAAGGACTTGAAATTATAGGTGTAACTCCAAAACCTCCTGAGGGATATTCCACAACTTCAACTGGTGGGTTTCCAGCAACGATAATGTATGGCATGGCAGGAATGGCTGCAGTTGGTACAATTGTATTTTTTATTTCTAGTAAAAGAAAACTCAAAAATCTCAAATCAGAACAAACAGGAATTGCTCCTAGTCAATTAGTAGGTTATGAAACTAGTAAATCCTCTGGTGGTTATCACACTAATAGAGGTGAAGCCCAATTAAAAGATGATACTGATTATCAAAAAACTCGAAATGTTTACGATGAAACACAACAACAAAGTCCACCACCACAAGCAGCATCTTCTACAAATATAGATCAAGCATGTGGTTGCGAAGCAGATAGTGGGGATCCTGAATATGCATGTGATTGTGCAATGCAGGGCCATTGTATTTGTAGTGCAGATTGCAAATGTACCACTGACGTTTGTAAAGAAGCTGTAGGACAATTGTCATAATTTATTCAACTCAAATCTTATTTTTTGAAAAAAATTATGTGTGCTGGGAGTAACCCTCCTTCTGTTTTCACGATATTTCGCTTTGCAGCCTACCTGAACTTGGTACAGGAACCTTGAGTTCTGTTTGGCCTTGCTCCATGTGGGTCGGCTTTTTTCATTCCTTTTATGGAAATCTCAGGTTTTGCCATCATTGTGCGCCATATTGGATTTTTTTCTGTTCCGTTGCCAATCATCTCTGATTATCTATCTCCAGATCACATTTCCTGTATGGAGGGAG
>JADFJY010000051.1 GCA_022565935.1 Nitrososphaerota archaeon | reverse complement strand
TTTCGCTTTTGTTGTTGGTTTCGGTTTTGGTGTTTTTTCAGGTTCTGGTGTTGGTTCAGTTTCTGGTGTTGTTTCAGGTTCTGGTGTTGGTTCAGGTTCTGGTGTTGATTCAGGTTCTGGTGTTGGTTCAGGTTCTGGTGTTGGTTCAGGTTCTGGTGTTGGTTCAGGTTCTGGTGTTGATTCAGGTTCTGGTGTTGGTTCAGGTTCTGGTGTTGGTTCAGGTTCTGGTGTTGGTTCAGGTTCTGCTGTTGGTTCAGGTTCTACTGGTGGTTCAGGTTCTACTGGTGGTTCAGGTTTAGGTTTAGTTCTAGAATCAAATTCGGATAAAATATCTTCTGCATCTTTTGATTTTTTAGAGTTACTCAATTTTTAAATTCCTTTTATAACAAAACATTCTCTGGCTTTTATTTAATTTTTAAGGTTCTGTCCTTTAATATAACCTTCAAATAATTCTTCAAGTTCATCGTCATTGGTACATTTTCTAATTTGTTCCACTAGTTTCGTATCTTCAATCTCATAACAATTTAAAATATCTTGTGAATCTTTAAAAATTAAAAATGCCTTATTTTTAAATATACAATGATATAGTTTTTCTTTTTCCATTTTCTCAGGTTTAAGATTAACACCGTGTTCATCAGCAGAAACAGGATATTCCATGAAAAGGGTAAATGTAGTGAGTATTTAGATGAATACACAATATAGTAATAATCAAAAGAGATTAGAGAGTTATTGGAAACAAGAATAGTTTTCCACATAGATTTTGATTACTTTTATGCTCAATGTGAAGAGATTAGATCCCCTGAATTAAGATCAAAGCCAGTGTGTGTTTGTGTATTCTCAGATAGAGGAGGAGACAGTGGTGCTATTGCTACTGCGAACTATACTGCAAGAAAATATGGAGTAAAGTCAGGAATACCGATAATTTTTGCAAAAAAAAGACTTGAGGAGAGAAAAGATGCAGTATTCTTACCCGTAGACTTTGACTATTATTTTGAAATGTCAGAAAAGACAATGGAGATAATAAAAGACTATGCAGATGTTTTTGAATATGTAGGAAAAGATGAAGCATATTTGGATGTAACTAAAAGAGTGGACGGTGATTTTAAAAAAGCAAGTCATCTTGCTCAACAAATAAAAAATTCAATCAGAGACAAAACAAAACTTAGTTGCTCCATTGGAATTTCACCAAACAAGTTGATTTCAAAAATAGCATCAGACTTTAAAAAACCAGACGGGCTCACACTTGTTTCTCCAGATAAAGTTGAAGTATTTTTGGAACCATTAAAAATCAGAGCAATACCAGGCATTGGAAAAAAAACTGAAAAAAGATTTTCAGAAATGAACATAGAAACAATTCAAGAATTAAAAAAGTTAGATATTTTTACATTGAACAAAGAATTTGGGAGAAAAAGTGGAACTTACATGTTTAATGCAGTAAGAGGAATAGATAATGAACCTGTAAAAGAAAGAGAAGCAAGAATACAATACAGCAAAATCACAACATTGAAAAAAGATTCAAAAGATTATCAGTTTCTATCTGAAAACATTATTGAATTATGTAAAGAAGTTCATGATGTTGTTATAAAAAATAATAGAATGTTCAAATCAATTGGCATACATTTTGTTCAGTCAGATTTATCAAATAAATCAAAATCAAGAATGCTAAGAAGTCCAACTGCAAATCTGGATGAATTGCAAAAAAATGCCATTCAATTACTAAAAGAAGCACTAGAAAATCAAACAATCACAATTAGAAGATTAGGGGTTAAAGTTACAGAGCTCTCAGAAGTTCAAGGACAAAGCGATATTACTCATTATTTCTAGAAGGGGCTTTACCTTTGGATTCTAGCTTTTTTAGACGTCGAGATTCTATTAGGATAACAACTAGGATGAACCCAAATAGCCACGGTAAAAACATAATTTCACCTGCAATTTTATGAAATTCTTCCCATGCAGTAGGATCTGTAGTAACTTTTAGAGCATACCAAGATAATGAAAAAATTCGGATTAAATTAACAATGATTGTGCCAATAATTCCTAAAACAAAATACATAGCTTTTCGGTTTCTATGTATATTCAGTTTTAACATGAATGCACCAATTACTAAAGAGAAAATGATAATGCTATGAACACCTGCAGATGGCCAAAATACTTGAAGAGCTATTGAACCATGATCACCACGTAAGAACATTACATTATCTTTAGCTACAGCAGTTCCAAGATCAAGTACTGTAATCAACCATACATTTGCTTGAATAAAGTAAGGAACAACGTATTGTAATGGACCAAGAGTGTCATATGGAAAAAATGCATCAAGTGAAAGTATTATTGCAGTTCCAGCTAGAAAGATAGGTCCTGCAGGTGCAATCCTAATCCATCGTTTTCCAAAGAAGATAAACAATGCTGCAACGATGAAAATTGCCATAACAACAAAGTCCCACATCCATGTCCAAGAATAAATTAATTCTACACCAAATTGTTCTGCAGATTCAATTATGTAATCTCTCAAACCGTATTCTAATGAAACTAGATAGGTAATGGTAACTAGTGCCATCGGAATTACTACAAGTAACCGTTTTTTTGAAATTATAATTTTTAGACCAATAAGCTCAGCTACCACAAAGACAAGTGCAAAAAGATAGCCCCCTCTTCCTTCATTCCAACTCCAAGATATAGAATCTGGATATGCGATCATTGCAAAAAGGATAGGACTAGAAATAATTAAAATTCCAAATATTAGATTCCAATTCCACATTACGTTTAACATAAAAAAATGGCAAATAAATATCTCAACTTTTCAGGGTCTGAAAAGTCAATAGATCATACAAATTTGGAAAAAGACGTTAATCTTCTACATCTTCTAATTCTTCAGATTCTGGATCTCTTCTACTGGGTCTAATTGGAACATAAATTATTGTCACAATAACAGTTCAAAAGACTATAAGATACACTCCAAGGTTGCAAAAGTTTGTCTAATTGGTAATTTCTAATGCATTATAGTTAAGAATTGAGATTACATTCAACTTTGAGGGATTTTACAGTTGTAAAATATGTGACAGCTAAAATTACAATAGCAATAATTCTAATTGGAATCTCATAATTAGTTAAAAATGCAGTGGCAGTAGCCCCCACAGAACCAAATGTAGAGATTACTGCAAATCCAATTGGTCCACAGCTACATACACCTGCAGCATTTCCAATAATTGAACCAAGAATTCCTCCACCCATTTTTTGTTTTGAACTTTTGAGAGTTTTTATTCTAAATATATTCATTGGAATAACTAATGCAGATAATGCTGAGAGCGTCACAATAAGAATAAAACCTAATTCACTTCCAGAAGGCAGATGTGCAACAACATAAGGTTCTAAGAAGATATACTCAGACAGTATCAATAATCCAATTGTCATCAATACAAAAATTCCAGATGCTAAAAGAAAATATTTTGGATTAGAATATACAAGTTTGATTGTTTGTATCATTTAGATCATAGAGTCCAAGATGGTCTTAAAGACGGAGAAGGGTTGTGCCCCACCAATTTTTTGTTGTTCGTTAGGACCTACAATAAAGAACCCAGGAGTTCCTTTTACACCATTATCTCTTGCTTGTTGTATATTATACTGTACACGTTTAGAATATTTTTCAGAATCAAGACAGCTTTCAAACAATGTCATATCAAGATCTAAACTAAATGCAAAAGCTTTGAGTCTTTCAGAATTTGCCCAACCAGAATCTACTGATTCTTGAGAATTGTAAAGAATGTTGTGGTATTCCCAATACATCCCTTGATCTTCAGCACAATATGATGCTTGAGCTGCCTTTGGAGAGTCTCTTCCCAAAAATGCCAAATCAACAAACACTAAATTTACTTTTCCAGTATCAATATAATTTTGAACTATTGCAGGTTTTGTATTATGAAACCACGCATAACATTGCTCACATTGATAATCACCAAACTCTACAATAGTAATTGGAGCAGATGGATCACCCAAAATTGGTGAACCCATAGCAGTAGAAATAGTACCATGGGTTCGTCCCATATCAAGATTAACTGTTTCAGATGGAGCTGATGAGTATGATGCGACTATCCCAACAACAATTGCTACAACAATGACGCCTAATATTACACCTTTTTTATTCATACTCTAAAACAGCAAAAATCGATTAAAAAAACTTACTCCAAATTACGAGAAGAATGTCTTTTAAATATATTCATAAATTTGGAGATAACTGTGTCAATAGGACATACCTCACAAGTAACTTTTGATGAATGACTATCAAGATGTTTTTCAAATTTTTCTCTAGATTCAAAAATCAAATCGCATGTAACACAATAAACCTTGGTTACATTATTTTTTGAGACTTTATTCACAATTATTTTGTGTAATTAGTGCTTATAAAGTTCCTGTTGAAAACTAAATGTACGAAATTATATTTTAGAAGACCAGAAGAATGTTACTTTAAGATTTTAAAATAATTCTAGTAATATCATTAATTGAGAAACATGATTTTCAGAGTCCAAATATTTTCAAATATAATGTATTCGCATGTGAACATTAAGTTCAACTTCATATCTTGTAACAAATCCACAATGCGTACATGAAAACATGTCAGATTGAGGTGCAGCATCTCGTTTTATTATCTTACCAGAAATTGCTTTGATACTTATCATATCATTATTTAAGATCACGGCAAAATTTGTTCCTTCCCCAATTGAGTTAAGGAATTTCTTGATTGATGTGACAACTAAATTAGTATCAATGACTCCATCATCATCAAAAGTAGACAGAGTAAATTGGTGATGTTTTAAAGTGGGAATAGCAACAAGTTCATCTGAGACATAAACAAGTAATTCATTTTTAATTGATAAAACATCTTTACAATCAATTGTAATCATAAAATTTCATGGTTAAATTGCTATTTTAGTTTAACAATGATTGGAAAATGATTATTATGGTTAAATATAGAAACTTGAGGGTATGGGAAATTCAGAAACTTTTGGTATCGAGAAAGGTCATGGAGAAGAAGTAATCACATGGCTAAATGAGAAAGCAAAATCTCAAGGGACAAAACTTGAAGCAAGATTATATGGTTATGAAATTGTTACTAAAAATTTTGGAGATTTTGAAATGTTTTCATGGATGGGTGATGTTAAAATTGCTAGAAAATTGATCATTAAAGCAAGTAAAAGATTCAAGATAAAAATTATCGAGGGGGGATACAAACCAAAAGAAAAAATATTTAGAATGAAAAAATTAGATTATGCAAAAGTCAAAAAAGGTGATAAAACAATAGGACAATTAGAATTTACAGTATCAAGATTCAGAAATGAACAATGGGAAATAAAGAATGAAGAACGTCATTAAACTTACAATTACATGGAATCAACTAAGATGATAAAAATAGGAATTATAGGACTTGGAATGTTAGGAAATGCAATTACTTTACATTTGTTAGATTCAGGTTTTGAAGTAACAGTATACAATAGAACAAAAGAAAAAACAATACAAGCAAAAGAAAAGGGTGCAAAAGTTGTAACATCACCAAAAGAAGTTGCAAAAAATTCAGAATTAATTATTACAATAGTTAAAGATGCAAAAGCTGTAAAAGAAATCTCATTTGAAAAAGATGGAATTGTTGAAGGAAAACATTCTAAACTAATTGTTGCAGATATGAGTACTATTAATCCTGTAGAATCTAAAAACATTACAAAAAAATTTCAAGAGTATGATATCCATAAATTAGACATTCCTGTAATGGGAGGCCCAAATGTTGCCATATCAGGTAATTTAGTTATGATGGCATCAGGAAACAAAGAAATCTTTGATAATTGTAAAAATGTCTTTGACAAGATTGCCAACAAAGTATTTTTCCTAGGAGAAAGTGGAGTAGCTCATTCTGTCAAACTAGCCATGAATCTACAAATTACCATGCTTGCACTTGCGTTATCTGAAGGAATTACTCTTGTTAAAAAAGCAGATGTAGACCCAAAAATTTTTCTTGAAATTTTAAACTCTACATATTTCAAAACAGGAATGAGTGAGAAAAAGGCATACAAGATGATTGATGGTAAATATGATATTACATTCACACTTGCTAATCTAAAAAAAGATATCAGTACAATAACAAATGCTGCAAAATCTTTAGGAATTGAACTTCCAATGATCAAAAAAGCCGAAGAAGTGTATGAAAGTGCTGTTAAAGAGGGATTTGGAGAAACGGATTACACTGGAATAATTGAATACATTAAGAAAATTAATGAGTAGTAATAAAATCAAATTTACGAACGGAGTTAAACAAAAATTCTATAAGTTATGACAATAACATGATTTTATGCGATTAGATGATAAAGTTGCCATTGTTACAGGAGCGTCAAGTGACATAGGTAAAGGAATTTCAAAGAGATTTGCAGAAGAAGGTGCCAAAGTTATCCTAGTTGCAAGAAATCTGGAAAGACTAGAGAAAACCAGAAAAGAGATAGGAAACGAAGAAGCAACGGCATCAATAACATGTGATTTGACTGATGAATCACAGGTCTTGCAAACTGTAAATCAAATAATGGATACATATGGTAAAATTGATATTTTAGTGAATAGTGCAGGAGCAATTAATGATCCTGTGCATTTTCATAAAATGCAAGATTCAGAAATTAAAAAACTCATAGACATAAACATGTTAGGTGCATTTCATATGACAAAGGCTGTACTGTCAAAAATGTCAGATGTCAAAAGTGGTGTAATTGTTAATATTGGTTCTATTTCAAGTGAAAGAGCAATCCCTCGAGTTCATCTGGCAGTATATTCTGCCACAAAAGCTGCAATTTCGATGTTTACAAAATCAATTGCAATAGAATATGCAAGAAAAAATATTAGATGTAATTGTATCAACCCAGGAATTATTAATTCAGGAATGATAAAGCCATATCTTGATGATCCTCAAGCAAGAAAAGTTTTGGAGGAAAGATTACCACTAGCTAGAATAGGAGAACCGTTAGACGTTGCAAATGCAGCACTTTATTTAGCATCTGATGAGTCTAATTGGGTTACAGGAGTTATTCTAAATGTTGATGGCGGTAAAACAGCTTCAGAAGGATAATTATTTCAAAAGTAATGTTTTTGCAAGCAACTGAGATACACGTATAGGTTCTGGAATGGAACCATGTAATGTTAATTCATCTAAAAGATGTGTTACATCTTTTAAAGTACAACCTTCTTTTCTAACAAAAATATCATGAGATGTACTTAGAGTAATTTTTTCTCGTTTGCCTAATTTTTTATATGCAAAAATTTTTGATTCAAATGAATTTGGAAAATGATGTTTGAGTGCATCTTCAATCCCCAGAGAATCATTGTAAGATATTCCAATTATTGGAATTTTAAGAGAATCATATAATTTTTTAATATTTATAATATTATACATAGATACTATCAAACCAGAAATCAAAACATAACTAATATCAGGCCTCTGAAGTTCATCATACATCTTCAAAATTGTATCTGTTGCATCATCACCTTCTAATGTTGCACTTCCAAAAACAAAACCATCAATGATAAAATCTCGTCTCATTACAATTCCAGAAAAAATTGATTTTTGAGAATTTGGTCTAAAGCTTTCTGCAATTGCCAGTCCGCGTAAACCCTTTTTTTCAAGATGAAGAGATCTCATGATTATTTTTCCTCAAATACACTCGGTAACTTAGTCCAGTAATTATCATGACAATCCCAGTAACTACAGACCACATTAGAAAAGATGCAATTTCAGATTCTTCCATATTAAATAATCAATTCCTAAACATCTAAAGTTTCGGTTCAAATACTTTGAATGCAGAATTTTTCATGACATTACCTGAAACATGTAAATAGATTTGATACGAATTGATTTTATGCCTGAAATCATATGTCCTGATTGTGGAAAACGCCTATTTCATGAAAATGAAACTACATTAAAAATTGAGGAAACAATTCATTCAAAATTCTGTAGAAAAAAGGAAGGAGAAACTCACAGTTACATGCACAGAGATCCTGAACATATGCAAACTTTTGATTCAGAAAGGGAAAATGATACGGCAGGCAACGCTATTTTAAAAAAATAATCCACAAAACATACCTCAAAATTATATCCTAGGTCTGCTGATTCAAGTCAATTGTCAGAAGAACACTATTATGATTTAGTAGTTGTAGGTGCAGGCCCAGCAGGTTCATCTGCAGCATTTGCAGCTGCAAAAAATGGAATTAAAGTAGCACTACTTGAAAAAGAAA
>JADFJY010000050.1 GCA_022565935.1 Nitrososphaerota archaeon | reverse complement strand
GAAAACAACAAAGCAGAAAACAATCCAGCAGTAGTGCCACCTATGACTCTAACTAAGGCAAAAATAACAATTGCAGATAAAGAACCAAAGACTACCGGAAATAGTATAGTAAAATCATAAAGATCTGAGCCTCCACCAAATATCCAATAAGTCGTAGCAGCAGTTAGATGAAGCATTACTTGAGAGTTTGAAGATACATCTCTGCCATGTGGATACCAACTTAGAGAATCATTCCATTCAAAGTATGCACCAATTCCATTATCTACAATATACTGAGTAGCTCTATAATTAAAAAATGGATCAAACTCATTTAATTCAAAACCAAAATCAGCTGCTTGTGAGCGAAGTAAAAAAGAAACAGTAAATGATAAAGCAAGAATACCAATTATTAGAAGATGATTTAATTTTAAATCAAAATTACCTATAGAAACAAGTTTTTTGTTTGTTAACAATTGTTTTTTCTCAAAAAACTTTACTTATTACTCTTTATACAAAAATACACAAATAGTTGAAATTTATGGAGAATATCTTCCTTCAAGTTTAGTTTCTGCAATAATATGATTATTCATAGCATCTTCTATTTGTTTTTTAGTTGAGTCTTTATCAACATCTAATTTTCGATCTAATGCGTATAGTTTGAAGATGTATGTATGTTCTTTATCGGGAGGAGCCGGTCCTCCATAACCAATTTCTCCAAAATCAGTTTTGCCTTCAAGACAATCAGATGGGATGGAATTTTCTTTTAATGCTGTAGTATTTGGATTAATATTCCATAAAACCCAGTGTACCCAAACTTTTCCAACAGCACCCATAGCATCAGGATCATCCATGATTAAAGCTATAGATAATGTATTTTCTGGAACACCACTAATCTTTAGAGGTGGACTTTGGTTTCCATTTTTATAACCATATTTTCTAGGAATCACTCCGCCATTATCAAAAGCTTCACTTTCTAAAGTAAAATTACCCATATCTCAATTTAGAAATACTCAAAGTTAAATTTTTCTAATATTCTAAAATTATTCTATCATTTGAAAAAGACATTATAGAACTTCCATAATTCTTAATTTGTTTTTTTAACTCTTTATCCATTGTGGCAACAATTACTTTGTTGTTTGAAACATAATCAAGCAATTCTTTGTCAGCAAACGTACCAAGAATAGGAATTGTTTTAAAATTTTTTATGTAATTAAGAGTTAATTGTATGTCTCGAGTTTTTTTTGGATTTTTTTCTAATTCAGATAACTCATTTTTTACAACTTGAGGCACAACAAAAGTGATTTGACCTATTTCTACATCTAGATTATCAATATTTTTGATTCTCCTAGTTGCTAGATGAATTAGAAAATTTGTGTCACAGATTACTTCAACCAACTATTCCTGCACCAATTAGTCTCCATCTTTCAGCAATTCTTCTACTAATTGCTACATTTCCACCTTCAAAGATACATGCAGGTCTTCTAAGTTCAATCTCAATATTTTTTGATTTTATTTTGTTAACCTTACCTAATACAGGAGCAGTTCCAATATTTAGTCGAAGTAGTTCTCCTGATTGAATTGGTTGAACTTTGATATCTTCAGTGATCCCTACTGCAGAATCAAACAGGTTGACTTCTAGTTTTAACTGAACAGAATTTTCAGGAAGAGTATCAGGTTTTCCAATAACCGAGCCGATAAATGAATCACTTCTAGTCAAAGAAGGATCTAATTTTGTTCCAATAGCAACCAAACCACCAGGCTTTACTGATTCAACAATTCCTGCAGTAGTTCCTAAAGAAGTAATTTCTGTTACTATAGGTTCATAAGATTTTTTTTTCTCATTCATAATACCAGGTTTAATTTCAATTTCATCACCAACATTAAAAATTCCTTGGGTTAAACTACCTCCAATAACACCACCCTTGATATCTTTTATTTTTGTACCAGGTTTGTTTACATCAAAAGAACGCAAAACATGCATAACTGCATCTTTTTTTTCATCTCTTTCTGGTGTTTTGATTGTTGATTCTATAGAGCCAATTAATGCATCAATGTTTAATTCAGATTGTGCAGAAATAGGAATTATAGGTGCTTTTGCAGCATAAGTTCCTTTAACAAACTTTGTAATTTCTTGATAGTTTGCCAAGACTTCTTTGTAAGAAAGTAGGTCAACTTTGTTTTGTACTACAACTATTTGTTGTATTCTAAGAGTTTCAAGGGCTAAAAGATGTTCTTTTGTTTGTGGTTTAGGAACTTTCTCATTTACAGCAACTAATAATAATGCACCATCCATCAAGGCTGAGCCTGAAAGCATATTTGCCATCAAACTTTCGTGTCCAGGGCTGTCTACAAAACTAACAACTCGAGATAATTCACTTTCCTTTCCACAGTTGTTACATTTTGGGGTTGTGGAATATCCTAAAGGATCCTCACAACTTTTGCATTTGTAGAATGCAGCATCAGAATATCCTACACGAATAGTAATTCCACGTTTTAGTTCCTGACTATGTACACTAGTCCATGAACCAGTTAATGCCTGAATAAGAGTAGTTTTTCCATGATCTACATGACCAGCAGTTCCAATGTTAACACATGGTTGATATCCATATTTTTTTATATACCAATCAGGAAGTGTTTCTCTCCAATGCATAAGTAAAAATTCAGAATCGGTATATGTTAAGTTATTCTTTTTTATCGTCAGTTTTTTCTTCTGTAGACTCTGCTGTATCTTCAGCAGGTGTTTCAACAGGTAATTCTCCATCAAATTTACAATTTATTTGATAGATTTCTTCTGATACTGTATTTCCACGCATTAATTTTCTTACTCTTTGTCCAATCTCTGCAGCTTGCAAACCAACTCCTTTAGTAAGTAAAACATATTTTCTTGCTGCACCATGAATATCTTTTCTCATAGGAACACCAGATTTGTCACTTCCTCCAGTTAGTTTTAATTTTCCTTTTAATCCTACAATTGCTGCATCAGTTTCATTTCCTAGTTGTAATCCTATTAATGGATTTGCATCACTATCTTTGAGTTCTTTTGATACAGATTTTCCTTTAATGTCTGAAATTGTAAGTTTGAAGTTTGCCAAGTATTCCAAAAAAAAGTTGAACGACTAATTAACCTTTGGACATTATTTTTAAATCAAGATTCACAAAGGCTGTCATGAAAGAAGACATTAGATGTCCAAAGTGTGATAGTAAGATGGTAAATATGCAAGCATGCCATATGTTTTGTCCCAATTGTGGGGCCCATTTAGATTGCTCAGATAAAGGAAATTATTGGTAATTAAATTCCTGGCCTATCTGGAATATAGTCAGATGCCATATTGATTGCGTGATCTTTCATTATTTCAAGATAGGTATCATAGTCTGCTTCAAAGTTGCAGTGGGGACATTTTACTTTTGTAATTTCATCATCTAAAACTGCAACTTTTTCACACTCTGGGCATCTTGCATCCATGTCTTAGTTTCATAATCAAGATATTTAATCATAATTATCAAATATGTTCTGAGCGGAGTTAGTTTAGTCTGGTATAACGTCAGCTTCCCAAGCTGAAGGCCGCGGGTTCAAATCCCGCACTCCGCATCATAGTTCTCTAATTGCTTGTTCTATCACTCCTCTATCAGGAGCTTGTGGGAAATATTTCAAATAACTTTTGAGATCGTTTTTTGCATCAGAATTTTTGTTTTGTTTTTCTCTAAGATAAGCACGGTTTTTGTAAATTTTAGCAGATCTTTTTGGGTTGATTTCAATAGCTTTAGTATAATAATTCTCTGCCTTTTCAAATTGATTTGTTTTTAGATAAAAATTTCCCAAACCGTTGCAAGCCAGATATGATCTGTTATTGATTTCTAAGCATTTTTCATAAAACTTGACACATTCAGGAGATTTTTGTTCATTCATCATTGCGCCCAATAGATGTAAGGCAGTTGAATTATTTGAATCAAGTTCTATGGCTTGTTTCAGTAAATCAAGCGATTCAGAATAATTCTTTAGAACATTTAATCTCTCAGAGGTAAAACACAGTCTATTTGATTTGTTACTAGAATCATTTTCAAGTTTTACAGAAGACAAAATTTCTGATGGAGCCAATATTATCAATAATCTTCCTTCCTCTGACCATTCCTTATCAAAAATATTTTGTGGTATAGCTCCTTCTTGTTGTTCTCCTTTTTGATTTCCTTTCTGAATATAATGAAGGATTGTCTTTTCTTCATCATTATAACCAGTAATGACAGATGCATGTTGTGTAATTTCGGGAATTCCTGGAAGAATAATAATAGGAGGTATTCCCAAATCAATAATTTTTTTTAATTCAGATAAAGATGAATGAACCATTTTACATATTAGACCATGTCTTTCTGCAGATTCAATTCCTTCAATTAGAATACTGCCATTAAATCCTGAATATTTTTTGGCAGTTTCTATGGCTTCAGCCATAGGTAATTCAATATTCCAATATTTTGATACCACATTTATTGGCAATGGAAGACAGATATTTTCTTCATCAACAAGAGGCAATAACAATTCATGACCTTTTTGTTCCATAAACTGAGGAAATTTTGAGAGTTATTAAAATCAATCAGAGAAAACAGAATTTTTCAATTAAATTGTGACCATCTTGAGTCATTTCTGGATGAAATTGAGTTCCAAAAATTTGCTTTTTTTCATATTGGATTATTTCATATTTACAATTCTTCGAGTCTGCAAGTGGAACTAACACACTAGGTAACTTGGATATTTCAAACCAATGACTCTCAAAAACATCTAAAGAGTCATTTGCGATTAGATTTTCTTTGGATATTTTGATTGTTTCGTTTCCTTTTTGAAGTGATGAAATCTTTTTGATTGTTCCACCCAAAGTAAGAGCTAAGATTTCTACGCCATAGCAAATTCCAAGTAGTTTCATGTTGTTTTTAATTGAATAAATAACAATTTTAGAATTGATTTCATTAGTCTTTTTTTCATTTTTTCTTCGCCCAGATAGAATTATAGAATCATAGTTTCCAAGTAAGTTCAAGTTAAAATATTGAGGAGTTTGTTTTTCAAAAGAAATATTTTTTTCATTTAGAAAATCAGTTAAATTTTTTGTATAGATAGAACCATTATCAACAACTAGGAGCAATTAGTTGCCTACCTCAATGGAGATATAATGCATCTCATGTATTCCATCTTTAACAAATACTGTTCCAATATTGAGATTAGTTTCTTCTTGCCACATGAATACTCTATCACTACGTGGCTTTACAAAGTCATCAATGAATTTGGAGAGAAATTCTTCAGTATCTGCACGATCATTTTCAGTAAAGAAGATTAGTTTTCCTTCATTAAATGACAGTGGAACCTGAACAGATGTTGGTTCAGCAACTGTAATTTCATTTTCTTCAAAAATGGATTTTATGATATCAATTCTATCACTTTTAACTAGTTCAGTATATTCATCATCTGTAGTTACAAGTATCGTCACACCAGAAACTTTTTTCAAATACGCTTCAAATGCTTCTTCTTGGGTATCTCCTAGTCCAACAAAATATTCTCCATTAAAGGCTGCACCAACTGCTGCAATTGTACCTATTTGGGCAACTACTCCACCAGCTCCTGCAGTGTACACTGTGATAAAGTAGACATCATGATCACCTACACGATACAAGATATTATCACCAATTCTTGGATTCCTCAAGAGTGTCTTTAGTTGAGCAAAATCTGGATCTCTATCAAGTGCCTCTCTAACTGCAGTAGGACCAATCAATTTAGTTGTAGAATTTAATGGAACTTCATAGAACTGCAAGTTTCCCAAAGTATCAAGATCATTTTCAACTATCATATATCCCGCAAGGTTTCTGCCTTGAGAGCCTTTTAGTTCCAATGAGAGTAGTCCTATGAATTCAGTTTGTTCAAAACCAGGTGGTTTTGCTTGAACATAATAAGTATCAAGACCTCGTGGAATTTCATAGAATTCATTGGCCTGAATAAATGTCTCAACATCAGTTACATGGTAAATATTGTACATCTCTGTTTTCCAATTAAATAATTCAACAGGATATCTCACTTGTTCTTGTAACCAACTTGGAATTGGTATTATGTGCTCAGAGTATTGACTAGCAAACATTTCTGAAAAGAAATCATCTCCAGTCATAAGTAATTGAATATTACCATCATATGTATTGATAAGTGCATAACCTACCAAACGTAAGAAAGGATTTCCAACAGACCAAGGTATGTCACTTGTATCAAATCCAATAATTAATGGCATTAACCAATAGGAATTTTCTCCATCAGTAACAGGAATTGAATCTAATTCTTTTCCAAACAAATTATAAAGAAAGTAAGGATACAGAATTTTCATTCTTTCATTAACATCTTTGTATCTCATTACATGAACTGGTTCAGTTGGAAATGAAAGCAAAAAGTTTGGCTCAAATGTCCAACTTAGTGGGGGGGAAATATCTATTCCACCTAAACCTGAATAAAAGACTCCTCCAAGTTCAGCGCTTTCTGAACCCCTCGAAATAGGATAACCAGACCAAGTTTGCTCAAACAGACCACCCTCACCATAGTAAATCTCTCTTTGTTTGAAAAATTTACTACTGTCAACAATCTGACCATCAGTTGCTTCAAGAGTAAGGAATCCATTTGGAACATGTGTATAGACTAAATGCTCGTTATACCATCTGTTTTCAGCACTTACTGTTGAGGGTAGAATTGGTTTCATTGAAGCAGTCCAATACAAAGTATTGTTGAAGCGAAGAATATCATTATCTTCAAAGTCTACATATGGAATTAGTCCAATTTCGGGCTTTAATTTGGCAAATGCTCCCTCCCAATCCCAAACTCGAATTACATCAAGAACATCACTGTTTTGTTGTATATAATTTTTAATATTATTTGGAGAAACAGATGATAGTTTTACATAGTGAGTATTTTCTTTAATATCATCTAACTCACCAAGAAATCGATTTACCCCAATTTGTTGAGCAGTGTACGGTCCCAAATATTCAATCTTCTTTGCATCAGCAACACTGTTATTAACAGAAATAATTATAGCAATAATCATTGCAATTGCAATAACTGTTATAATTCTAATGTATACATCTCTCTTAAACATGTGAGTTAGAACACGTGATCGAATTCTGTCAACTACTGAAAATGCAATTAAAGCAAAACCTATTACAAGTACACCACCAATTACATATCTTGTATTGTAATCAATTTGATCTGTCAAGAAGAGATTAAAGCCTACCCAGATTACACCAATGCCAATTAATCCTTCAATAGTTGAAACATAGCTTAGATATCTAGGTTTTCCCCCATTAATATCCTGAATATATGAAGTTGCTACAGAAATAATTGTATGAATTCCAACATACAAAACTAAACGTAATCCAATTGCTGCAAGTATTGGAGGAATCAATATCAGCAAAGCAGGAATCATTGGAACAACATTTTCTACTGCATAATTTGGATCAACATCAGGAGTAATAAAGGGAAGAGAAAATAGTTTTAGTACATTTTCAATTCCTAGAGTATTTCCATCAATAAATGACATTACTGCAAATCCAAACATAATATTTGCAAAGAATGTTCCAAAAAGCAAAATCTTGGTGATTTGCCAGATAACAAATTGGGCAGTAGATATCTTGTAATCTCTAAAACTTTTGATATCACTTGCTATTGGTTGTTGTCCCCCTTTGGCAAGAAATCCAAGTGCTGTGCTTATAGCATACCAAAAAATTGAAGATCTTTTAACAATATTTACACGTACAAGAGCAATTGTAGATAGAATCACTGTAGAGACAAGAGTGTAAAAGAGAGGTTTGGTGAATTGATCACCAAATTCAGTGTAATTCATAGATAAGATTACTCCCTGATTTCCAACTATGACAAAAATTACAATAGCTATTATGGCAACAATGGCTAACCTGACGAGTTTTCCAGTATCAGGAGGTGGTGTCTGTTTTTCAGTAGAGGCACTATACAAAATCAAATTTTGTTGTGATTTGGTAAATTAATGTCTTACCAGCAAAATCAAGCTATTGTTGCTAATTTTTTGCATACCATATAGACTGCAGCATATATTGGAATTGTGACTTTTTCGTTGGAATATGGACCAAATTTTTTGTTTTTGAGAGAAAATTCTATTGGACAGTTTGCAAAAACTTCTACTGAATCATCACTAAGAAAAGATGCTTCAGTGTATGGATCAAACGTGGTTAAATTTTCACAAAGAATTTTTGTGAGACCACTTTTGCTGTTTATTGAACCAGGCAATCTAAAGATTCTATGAATATCCATA
>JADFJY010000137.1 GCA_022565935.1 Nitrososphaerota archaeon | reverse complement strand
GACGAGGGAGCAAAAAATTGAACAATTTATTTTGAGAAATTCACAAAATGGTTTTTTTACCAAAGTTTCAACAATTCCATACAAATTTGAAATTTCAGAAAGTAGTGCATGGGATATTGTTGGAGAATTATTATCTAATGGAACACTTGATTCTATCCATGATGAAATTACAGGGCAAATGAAACTTTGTGAAACTGGTAAAATATACTCTATTATGGATTTAGAGAGAAAAAGGAAAAGAGAAAAATACAGTTCATTTACAAAAAAAAGAAAATAAAAATATTGAAAATAAATATAGATTAGTTACAATGTCATTGTTGGAAAAATCTTGATTTCTACAAAAATACAAACTTTTAATTTTGCATAATTTATAACTCAAATTAATGCATGATGATGAAAATTTTCCTGTACAATGTCACCCAATAATTAATCCAAAAAAGAAAAAATCAACGGAGGCAAAAAATGAAACAATGTAAATTATGTGGAACTCCACTTGGAAATGAACCAACTACCAATGAATTAGATAAACATTGGAAGAAGCATCATAGTTGGCATTGGGAATCAAACAAAGAAAAAACACCAGAAGAAGCATTGCTAAAAAAATTAGGTTAAATGACGTCTTGGAGTAGTGATCGTTTATAGCATGCCTAAACCACTAAACGAAGCCGTCAAGATTATCTTAGGCTCAAGATATAAAAGAAATTATCATCATTCTTTTAACATTTGTTTAATTGAGATGAAAAAATGAAACTAATTTTTAGAATTTTTATCAGGTCACAGCAATTTTGTTCGCCATATTTTGTCATGTAAGACATACCAATTAACTGAAAATCATGCAAGTCAGCAATACGGGAATATGATGTCAAAGCACAAAAAAAGTGTCAAAGATTAACCCATAACCATACTAATAGTCTCTATTTTTTTTCTTTAGGAATAGATTTAACATCTTAAATAATAGAATCTCAAAATTCAAAAACATTAATTTGATAATTTCTTGATAATATGCATGTCCTTTGAAATTAATTGGCACGGAGACTTTGGAATTTTGTGGGCATATGAAAAAGATAGATTTGTAGTTTCAACAGTATTTGAAGATAAAGAAGAGGCCATTTCTATTGCTAAGGAGATAGAGAGTTGGAGTGAAAAATTCACTAGATTAACAATTATTGAAAAAAAGGATGACGAGTATGCAATTTGTTGCTACCAAGATCCCCAAATATCAAAGAGTGACAAGCAAATTGGGTTATTCAAAACAGGTATGAGGCAAAGTAGCGGATATGAGCAAGTAAAACCAATGATTGAAGAAAGGTCACCCCTGTTACAAATTGCATATGCGACAGACATCATAGACATGAGAACATATGAGGAAATCTCTAGACTGGTTCCTTTGAGAAAATGCAGAATTATTTCTGAAAAAGATTTAAAAAAACAAGAATTTTTTTATGAAAAAAATGCAAATTCACAAAGCAGTTAAAATTTGTAAATTGAAAAAAAATATTCAAGTTTGAAGCATTAACCACTGACTTGTTAGTAAATAATTCTGAAAATTCTCACAGATCGTAAATTGAGGATCCCTTAAGTAATATCTGATCATAGAAAATTTAATGGATTTTATGAATCTCTTAAAGAGGATAATGGATTCAGATCCTAACATCAGACACAGTATAATTACTGATAATGAAGGAAACATACTTGCCACAGAACATCGTCCTGGGGTTACAAATTATCTATCTCAAGAAGAGACTGCAGCATCTCTCAAAAGAGCAGCAATCTCATGGAAAGCAAGAAAAGAATTAACCCCAAAAATTGGAAAAGGATTGTACGCAATAGCAGCATTTGAAAAGATTACAAGAATGACTTTTCCGCTAGAAGAAGATAATATGATTTTTGTCACCTTAGGTTCTGATGAAGTTAGAACAGACCTTCATGCAGGAGGTCAAAAACAAATTGTTGAGCACATCCTAAACATATTGAGTCGTGATCCAACTAGATCATAACAATGAGAGTCTCTAAAAATTGTAAATGACAGAGCCCACAAAAGAATGTAAATACAGAAATGATAA
>JADFJY010000049.1 GCA_022565935.1 Nitrososphaerota archaeon | reverse complement strand
TCAAAGATTGAGAGAAGACCAATGTTAATGATTAAAGCTTCTGCAGGAGGGGAAATAGGTGGAATTATTGCACAAGATGCAGAGACAATTCGTTTTGTAAAACCAAACGGACAACTAGTATCAGTTACACATCTAAAGAAAGGAGATATTGTTATGGTACATTCAAAACCTGCCACTGGTAGACATTTTGGAATGGAAGTCTCAGACGAATACATTTTAGAAAAATAAAATGAAACACAAAACTTGTGTCTCCATTGCAGAAAAAACACCAGATAAAATAAAAAAAACATTAAAAATTGCACTAAAGAAATCAGACTATGTAGAAGTTAGATTTGATTTTTTAAAGATTGAGCAAATTCCAGAAGCAATTAAAATAATTAAAAAAGATCTAAGTAAAATTGTATGTACACTAAGACCAAAAACAGAAGG
Source organism: Nitrososphaerota archaeon (assembly GCA_022565935.1). GTDB lineage: Archaea > Thermoproteota > Nitrososphaeria > Nitrososphaerales > Nitrosopumilaceae > Nitrosopumilus. The sequence goes on along the minus strand of JADFJY010000049.1, from coordinate 7,870 downwards.
TGGAAAATTTGCAGGAAACGAGAAAGAACGAATCGCTATTCTAAAACTAATTGCAGAATACAACCCATTCTTGTTAGATGTAGAATTTAACACATTAAAGAAAAATTCATCATTAGTAAAATATCTAAAATCAACAAAGACAAAATTGCTTGTATCATGGCATGACTTTAAGAAAACACCAAGTTCTGCAGAACTAAAAAAGAAAATGAAACAAATGAGTAAATTTTCATCTAATGTAAAAATTGTATGTACTGCAAAATCAACTGATGACTCGAATAGAATGCTTGAGCTATACAGCAAAAAAGGCAAGATTAGTTTGATATCATTTGCAATGGGGGATTTTGGTAGAATTTCAAGAATTTTGTGCCTGTATTTAGGTAGTCCATACACATATGTCTCATTAGGTAAGGCAATTGCTCCTGGACAATTCAGTGTAGATGAAGTAAAAAAAATTACAAATCTGAAAAAATAATAAAATTAATCGTTGAGAGTTTAAATCAATCTAATTACTCAGAAAAATAAGATGGATAAAACATTTGCAATAATTGGAGATCCAATTGATCATTCGTTGTCTCCAAATATTCACAGTGCAGTATTTAGAGAATTGAATTTAGATTGTTCATACATTGCTTATAAAATTCCTAAAGGAGAATTGGAAGATGGGATTGAAGGATTAAAAAAAATAAATATTTACGGATTTAATGTTACCATCCCTCACAAAGTTGAGATGATGAAATATCTTGATAAAACAGATGAGTCATGTAGTTTAATTGGTGCAGTAAATACAGTTACAAATGAAAATGGTATTCTTAAAGGATACAATACAGATATGGATGGTTTTCTTGAACCATTTAAGAAAAAGAAATTAAATATTGTAAATACTAAAGTGCTTCTTCTTGGAGCAGGTGGGGCAGCAAGAGCAATAGTTGCAGGGTTTACAAAAGAGAAAGCAAAAAGCATAACTATTGCAAATAGAACACTAGAAAATGCAGAAAATCTTTCAGAGTTTGCAAAAAAAATAGGATTAAGTTCTAATGCAATAAAAATTGAAGATGTTAATGATACTGCAAAAGATTATGATATTATTGTTAATGCAACATCAATAGGTCTAAAGAATGAACCATGTCCAATTTCCTTAGAAGGTATTAATGAAAAAACAATTATTTTTGATATTGTATACATGCCAATGAATACAGATTTTATAAAAAAAGCAAAAGAAAAGAAAGCAATTGTTATTTTTGGATATGAGATGCTTCTAGCGCAAGCAGTAAGATCCTTTGAGATTTGGCACAATATGGAAGCGCCATATAATACGATGAAAAAGACATTGTTAGGAGGATTTTGATGGCAAAAGTGATGGCTACAGTACATGGAGCAATTTCCCTGGTAAATGCAATTGCAATCAAAAAAGGCGCAACATTAGGAATTGCACTAAAAGTAGAAGCTACAGTTGAGACTAGTTCTGGGAAGGGAATCACAATACAATCTAAAAACAAAAGCATCAGCTCTCGGTTAATCAATAAAACAGTTGAAAAAATTATTTCAAAGAAAGATTTGGACCAAAACAAAATTACAATCACACTTGATTCAGAAATTCCAACTGGATTTGGACTAAAAAGTTCAAGTGCTATTTCATCAGCAGTAGCACTTGCATGTGCAAAAATATTTAAACCAAAATTAACTGATCAACAAATTTTACTAGCAGGAGTTGATGCATCAATTGAATCCAAAATAAGCATTACAGGAGCCTTTGATGATGCATGTTCATGTTATTATGGAGGATTCAATGTAACTGACAATGCAAAGAGAAAACGAATTCATTTTGAAAAAGGTCCAACTAATTTAGTCGTAGTAATATTTATTCCAAAAAATAGAAAACGAGGAAATTTAAAAAATCTCAAAGTTCTTTCTGCAGTATTTGAAAATGCATGGGAGTTGGCAAGAAGAACAAACTATTGGGAAGCAATGATAATTAATGGATTAGCAACTGCGTCAATTCTAAATTCAGATCCTGAAATAATTACAAATTTAATTGAAAAAGGTGCACTTGCAGCATCAGTTTCTGGAAATGGACCAGCTGTTGCAGCAGTGACAAAAAAAGAAAATGAAGTAAATATGAAAAAAGTATTTTCAACATTAGAAGGAAATGTAATTGTTTCAAAAGTTAGTAACAAAAAGGCTGAAGTTCATGAGTTGTAAAGTTGAAAAATCAAAAATTTCAGGACATGTAGTTTGTCCTCCGAATAAAAGTTATACACATAGAGCAATCTTTCTTGCATCACTTGCAGGAAATAATAGTAGAGTTGATAATGTATTATTATCAGCAGATACTAGTGCAACAATTGAGGCTTGCAAGAAATTTGGAGCAGAGATAGAAATCGAAAATTCATCAATTATTGTCAAAAATCCAATCAAACTAGGCATAAATGTACCTGAAATCAATACTGAAAACTCTGGAACAACAATCAGAATTGCATCAGGTATTGCTAGTCTTTTTTCTGAAGAGATTGTATTAACAGGAGATTCTAGTTTACAAAAAAGACCTATGCAACCTCTATTAGATGCATTATCAAGTATAGGTGCACAATGTAGCTCAACAGATGGAAAACCACCAATCAAAATCAAAGGAAAGATTTTAGGAGGGGATGTTACAATTCCAGGAAATTATTCAAGTCAATTCATCTCAGCATTATTAATTAGTGCACCACTAACAGAAAAAGGAATTAATCTAACCATTGAAGGAAATTTAGTTTCTAAACCATATCTTGATGCAACAATTGCTACAATGCGAAAATTTGGTGTATCAGTACAAACATTAATTCCGTATAAAAAATATAATATATTACCTCAAATATACAAAAGTGCAACATTTACAGTTCCAATTGATTTTTCAAGTCTAGCACTACTACTTTCAGCTGCAGTACTTAATGGAGAAGAAATTATAGTTAAAGGAAATATAGGAAATTTACCACAAGGAGATGAAGTTTTTATTGATATTTTAGAAAAAATGGGAGTAAATATTATCATCAATGATGAAGAAATTAAAATTGAATCTCCAAAAAAATTAACTGGAGGAAAATTTGATTTAAATAATTCACCAGACCTTCTTCCTCCTCTTGCAATATTAGCATTGAATTCATCAAGTCCAATTGAAATAGTCAATGTAAAGCATGCAAGATTAAAAGAAACAGACAGAATTGCAATTATATCAAGAGAACTTGTAAAACTTGGAATTAAAGTTCAAGAAAAAGAAGATGGAATGATTTTAGAGTCATCAAAGAATCTAAGAGGAGCAGAATTAAATTCTGAAAATGACCATAGATTATTTATGGCATTTTGTATTGCTGGAATGTTTATCGGAGATTGCACTGTAACAGATCCTGAATCAGTTAAAATTTCATATCCAAATTTCATAGAAGAGATGAATAATTTAGGTGCAAAAATTCAAACTCGATAAAACAATTTTTCAAAAAAACCAACTAAAAGAGATTAAAATAATACCTAAAATCATGCCTATTTTCTGAAAATTAGCTAAAAAATAGCTCTGAATCACAATTATAAGCATGATTTAACTTTGATAGTATGTTGCCGGGAAGTTCTATTGGTCAGCGTCTTGTTTTAACAAGTTTTGGAGAAAGCCATGGAAAAGCTATTGGTGCTGTGTTAGATGGTTGTCCTGCAGGATTAGAAATTGATGAGAAAGATATACAAAAAATGTTAGACCAAAGAAAGCCAGGTCAAAATATCATTTCAACTCAAAGAAAAGAAGGTGATGTTGTAGAAATTATCTCAGGTGTATTTAGAGGATATACAACTGGAGCACCAATTACAATGATGATTTGGAATAGTGATCAAAAATCAAAAGATTATGAAATTTTGAAAACAAAACTAAGACCAGGACATTCGGATTATCCTGCGATGATAAAATATAATCATTTTAATGATTACAGAGGAGGCGGTAGATTCTCTGGACGATTAACTGCAACTCACGTAATGGGAGGAGCTATCGCAAGAAAATTATTGGAAGTGACATTAGGAATCAAAACAAATTCTTACACAGTACAAATTGGAAAAGTAAAGATGGAAACAGAATTCAATGAAAAAATGATAAAGTCAATTTACAAAAATGAAGTAAGATGTCCTGAAAATAAAACTGCTAAAATGATGAGAGCAAGTATTTTGAGTGCAAGGAAAAAGGGTGATTCACTTGGAGGAATAATTGAATCTATTACAACAAATATTCCAGTAGGATTAGGAGAACCAATTTTTAGTTCATTAGAATCAGATTTGAGTAAAGCAATTTTTTCAATTCCATCTGTAAAAGGAATTGAGTTTGGTTCAGGATTTAGGGGGTCAGAACTATATGGTTCTGAAAATAATGACTTGTATATCATTAAGAAAGGAAAGATAGTTACAAAGACAAATAATTCTGGAGGAATTCTTGGAGGTATTTCAAATGGAATGCCAATTACTATGAGAATTGCTTTCAAACCAGCATCATCAATTGCACAAAAACAAATCACAGTAGACATTAAGACAAAAAAAGCAACAACACTTCAAGTTAAAGGAAGACATGATCCATGTGTTGTACCTAGAGCCCCACCCGTAGTAGACTCACTGGTAGCATTGACCATAGCAGATCATGCACTACTTTCAGGAAAAATCAAGCCTGTTTTATAAGAAAATGTCAGATATCAATGATCTTCGAAATAAGATGGACGAAGTAACTTTGGAAATGATAAAGCTGCTAAAAACTAGAATAGATATTGCAAAAGAAATTGGAGAAGTAAAAAAGAATATGGGTAAAGGTGTTACAGATGAATTACGAGAAGATAATTTACGTGGAAAAGTAATCTCGCTATCTAAAAATATAGAACTTGATGAATCAATTGCAACAAAATATTTGAATTTTCTCTTAAATGAATCAGTGAAAGTACAATCATCTAACAAACAAACACACCTATCAATTTTCTTTAAAGCAAAAGCACTAGAACAACAAGGAAAGAAAATTATTCATATGGAAGTAGGTGAACTAGATTTTTTGCCACCGCCTATTGTAAAAAAGGCTTTAGAAGAAGTATTCGATAAAGGATTTTTAAAGTACGGTCAAGTAAGAGGTATGACAATTTTTAGAGATGCGCTTGTAAAATATATTTCTGAAAAATTCAACACAAATGTTTCACAAGACAACATCATAGTTAGCCCTGGTGCAAGATTTTCAATTTTCACTGCAATATCAACACTTCTTAATCCAGGTGACGAGATGATCGTAATAGAACCTGCGTGGCCTGCATACAAAGAATGTGCACTAAATTCAGGAATCAAGGTTAGAACCATCAATACAACAATAGAAGACAAGTGGGAACCATCGTTAGAAAAGATAGAAAACACGATTAATTCAAACACAAAAATGATTGTACTAAACTATCCAAATAATCCAACAGGAAAGATTCTTCCTGAAAAATTACAAGATGACATAGTTAACCTAGCTAGAAAAAATAGTCTTTATGTGTTAAGTGATGAGATATACTCACAATATGCAAAAAGTAGTTGGAAAAGTATTCTAAGTTACAATTATGAAAAAAGCATTGTTACTCAATCATTTTCAAAATCGCATGCCATGACAGGATTTAGAATTGGATATGGGATAGCTGATACAAAAATTATAGAAAAAATGGCAAAATTAGAGGCATTGTGCCTAACAAATGTCTCAGAACCTATTCAATACATTGCCATGAAAGCATTGGAAGCTGATATTTCCAATAATACTAATACAGTACAAAATAGACTAGACTTATTGGTACAGAAAGCAAAAGAAATCGGTTTAGATTTTGTTGTTCCAGACGGAGCTATGTACATTTTTGCACGTGTCAACAAAGAAGGGTTTGACGGGACTCAATTTGCTAATAGTACACTTGAGAAGGGTTTAGCAATAGCTTCAGGTGAAGGATTTGGAAATTACAAAAATTTTATTAGAATCTCTGCATGTCAAGATGAAAAAATACTAATTGACGGAATGAATATACTAAATAATATCATGAGTGAAAAACAATGAAGAAGAAAGTCACAGTTCTTGGTGCGGGAGGTAAAATGGGACAATGGTTTACAAAATATTTTGCAGATAAAAATTTTGAAGTGACGGGTTTTGATCCAGAAAACAAATTTTCAAGTAAAAATATCATAGTATCAGAGTCATTGGTAGGAGCAATTCTAAAAGCAGATTATGTTGTTTTGGCTACGCCCACAAGAAGAACACCAGAGATCATTAGATTAATTGCAAAAGAAATGAAACGAGGAACATATCTCATTGAAATTTCATCTGAAAAAACCAAAGTAGCAACATCATTAGCAAAGATGCCAGCTAAGATTAACCCCATTTGCATCCATCCAATGTTTGGTCCTGGAATAAAAACAATCAAAGGTCAAAATATAATTTCAGTTCCAATCAAAGATGCTAAAAGTGAATTAACTGTAGCAAAATCATTATTTGAAGGAGCAAACTTTGTTACAATTGATGCAATTGAACACGACAAAAAGATTGCAGTGATTTTAGGATTAACTCATTTAATAAATCTCGTTTTTGCAAAAATCATTTCAAAAGATGAAAAGATGATGCTGACAGAAAAAATGTCAGGAGCCACTTTTAGAGTACAAAAGACATTAGCAGAAAGCATAATGACTGAATCTCCAGAACTTATTGAGACAATTATTGCAAACCCAGAGATTCGAAGGTTTGCGGAGGAACTTTGGAAGGATGTAGGCAGGCTTCTCACAGATATTCAAGAATCCAAAACTGAAGATGTCGTCAACTACATCAAAGGGGTTCAGGAAAAACTTACAGAGCATACTGACCTCAATGAATCATACAAAAGACTAGCAAAAATGGTAAAAGCAGTTGAAAAATAGTAGATATGCGATCAACAAAAATCGTTACATCATTCATTAGAGACAATGAAAAATTATTGATTCTAAAAAGAAGCGACAAAGTAAAATCAATGAAAGGGTTATGGGCAGGAATTAGTGGAATTATAGAAAAAAATGAAGAGCCTCTAAAAAGAGCAAAGATTGAAATTTTTGAAGAAGTTGGAATTACAGAAGAACGAATCACACTTGTTAAAACTTCAGAAGAGATGAGAATTAATTCACCACAATATGAAAATCATGAGTGGGAAATATTTCCGTTTTTGTTTGAAGCAAAAAACCCAACAATTAAGCTGAATTGGGAAAATTCTGAGTTTAAGTGGATAAATATAGAAGAGTTGGAAAATTACGAAACAGTTCCTAGTCTTCAAAAAGTATTATTTAATTTGTTGTAAATTTTCATTTTTCTCATATTTTTTTTGTTGTGGTAACATCATGTAAACACATGCCCCACCACACATGGTGCATGGAACGTTATTTCCAACATGCTGTCCAGTTCTACTATGAATTTTAGCCGCCGCCTCAGGATCAATAGATAATGCAAGTTGTTTTTCCCAATCTAAAGTACGTCTAGCTTCTGTCATCTCCATATCCCATTTAATTACCTTGTCACGGATTTTCACCAGATCTCCTGCATGAGCTGCAATTCTATATGCAATCAATCCTGCTTTTACTTCTTCCACATTTGGCAAAGCCAAATGTTCAGAAGGAGTAAGATAACATAAAAGATCAACACCTTCACTTGCTGAAACTGCAGCCCCAATTGCACTTGCAATGTGATCATGGCCAGATGCAATATCAGTTACCAAAGGACCAAGAACATAGTATGGGACATCACCAATCAGAGACTTTGCTAGTCTAACATTTGCAGCAACCTCATTTAGTGGAACATGTCCTGGTCCTTCAACCATAACTTGAATATCTTGTTCATGTGCACGTTTTGTTAATC
>JADFJY010000136.1 GCA_022565935.1 Nitrososphaerota archaeon | reverse complement strand
GCATCTCTTTTGCTTTTTTTGATTCAGTTCCTTTCAGTCTTGAAAACACTGGCAAGTCAATCAAATTATTTTCATATGCTTTTAGAAATGCCTCTGCTACTACTGTTGTTTTTACAATTCCTCCATAAAGATTTACTAAAATTCCTTTTACTCTACTAATTTTGCTAATTAAAGTTAATGCTTCATAAACTGATTCAGTAGTTGCACCACCACCAACATCTAAGAAACATGCAGCCTTTCCTCCATTATCTGATAACATATCAAGTGTAGACATTACAAGTCCTGCACCATTTCCAACAACTGCAATATTTCCATCCAACTCTACTAATGAGAACCCACTTTTTTCTGCTCTTGCTTCTATCTCTGATTGCTCTTGATACTTTTGTAATTCGTCATGTCTGAAATTACTATTATCATCTGTAACAAATTTACCATCAAGTGCAATTATTGTATCATCTTGCATGATTGCAAGTGGATTGATTTCTGAAAGCTCTGCTTCTTTTTCAATTGTAAGCTTTGATAATTTTTTTAAAGTATCAACAAAACCATCTGCTGTTTTTCCCTCTAATCCCATCTCTTTTGCAACCTCCCTTGCAAGCTCATCTGAAACATCACCCATTCCAATTTCTTTAATGATTTGATTTTTTATTGATTCAATTTCTACTCCGCCATCTGATGATGCAATTATTGTATAGCATCTTTTTGAGCGGTTCAAAAATATTGATAGGTACAATTCTTTTTTGATGTCTGCCATCTTTTCTAACAGAATTGCTCTTGCTTTTTCTCCCTTGATTACCAAGTCCATGACTTGGGGATATTTTAGCTCAAATTCATCATCATTATGGCACATTTGGATACCTCCTGCTTTCCCTCTTCCACCAACAGGAACCTGGATTTTAATCACAAATGGATATCCTAATTCTTTTGCATGCTTTCTTCCATCTTCTATATTGGTAGATGATTTGCTATCAAGAAGATTAATCTCATATTCTCGAAATAACTCCTTTGCTTGAAACTCTAGTAATCGCATGCAAAAATTCTGGACTTTACGATCCTTATTAATTATTATATTATCTTAGTTGCTCCTCAAGAAAATCAACCATCTCCAAAAAACGATCTTGACTTTTTCTCAATAATTCCTGAGGATATTCTTTAATTGTAAATACAAATTGTTGATGAAAGCTTGGAACCAAAACTCCTCCTGATGTAACAAGCTGCTCAATGACATATCCTTTGGTAAGCGTACATACAATTTCTTCATACGAGCCTTCTTCTTCTTCTAGAGTTTGTCTGTAAAGAACAATGGGCTTGGTTGTCTTTTCAACAATGTTTGAGCCTTTTTCTAACAGATCTGATAAATGTTGAATCTGCCAAGCATCCAGGCTAATCTGCTTTACCATATTCATAATACGTGATTTTTCTATTTAACACTGATAAAACAACGCATGTTCACTATTTGTTGTCAATAAAGTACACTAAGAAATCTAAAAGAAAGAAAATGATTTGGCAATTATGCCATATCGAGTGCTCTAGAGTGTTTTCTGGTATGTGGTCTTTCACCAGAATATTTTCTTCTCATGTGTCCTGATGGTCTTCCATAGATTAGTTCTAGAAACCATGACTCATGTTCAATCTCTTCTGCTAAGATATCTTTTGCAATATCGTATGTTGTTGGATCTTTTCCTAATGTCATCTGGCAAATTTTATTCCAGTTGACTAATGCGCCTTGTTCTGCTTTGAGGCATTTTTCTAGGATTTCTTTATAGTCTGTTGGATTTGCTGGAAGTTGTAAGAATTCACAACCTGACATCTTGATAAAATCTATTGCATCATTTGGAAGCTTACCACCTAATTGGTAGATTCTCTCAAGACATGATTCAAAGTGGCTAAGATCTTCTAATCTTGCATCTTCAATGATTCCTTTGAGTCCTTCTCCTTCCATGCCTGTACAATGTGCTCTGAGGTTGGTGAAGTAGTAGTATGCAGTAAATTCAACTGCAGCATTATTGATTAACTCTTTTAACAACGCATCGACATCAAGGCCATTTTGTTTTAGAACGTTAATTCCAACAACATTTGGTG
>JADFJY010000048.1 GCA_022565935.1 Nitrososphaerota archaeon | reverse complement strand
TCACAGGAAACTTAAATGTCCTTTTCCATTCATCAAGTTTGAGATCGAAATATTGTGCAGTGTAAAGACTTCCCATGAATTTACTTATTTTAAAATTAGAAAAAGGTTTTCCAACAAAACAAACTTTGCATTATAATGTGGATTATAGCAAATTCTTAGGCATTAAACGGGGGGATTCTATTTTTACAGATTATCGATAAACTCATTTACACTTTGTTTGTGCCTATCTTACTTGTGTAAATAATCTTACTAAAACTAATAACATTACTTACTCTTTATCGGTTATACAAATCTCATAACTATCACACATGACTAACGACGATATCGAAATTATCGGTAAGAACGTCAAAGACATGTACGGAACATTCATGGGAAAAGTAGTAGGAACAATAACTGACATTGATGGTAGTATCCAATCAATTGGTATTGATTGTGGTTCACAAGGATTACAGCAAATCCAATATGAACAATTAGTAGTCCAAAAAGATGTTGTTATTTTCATTCCAAAATGGAGACTTGACTCTCAAAGACTCATTCGTGAAAAACAACTAACTATACGTCGTCTAAAAGCCTTGATTGATATTGTTTCAGAAAATGATGATATGAAAGCAGATGCCGAAATCATTCATGAAAAATACAAATCAAAACTTGCAACATTAGATGAAACAGAAAAAGAAATCAAAGCCAAACTTGATGAAAGATTTGCTGAGTTAGAAGAACAAATGAAGTCTGCTAAGATGTTAATGTTTGATGCAAATGTACAATTCAAGAGCAATGAAATCTCTAGTACAACATTTGATACCGTGAAATCATGCACAAATGAGGTAATTGAGCGTGTTACTCACGAAAAAGCAGAAATTGCAAATGTAAAGAGTAGAATTTCAGATCTTGAATTGGAAGTGCAAGAAATATCTACCCCTCCACAACCAAACATCCAAGAATCAGCCGTTTCATATCTGGAGATACCTGAATCACAACAAGTAGTTCAGTCAATACTTCCAGAAGCACCAATAGAACCAACAGATCCACCTTCAGAACCAATTAAAGTAGGGACTCTTCCAATACCCGAGTCTTCCACTGAATCTGAAACTCTAACAACATTTCAAGAACCACCCAAACAGGTGACACCAGAAACTCCAAAAGAAGACAAGGATAATGATTGGCTTGCTAGAATGGAAGTACAATAATTTTTTTTTAATTTATTTTTCTTTAACATTTAGAAAGATCCAAGTTCATACACTTTTTGATGTCTGATATCTATGATATTGGCCTTGGACATAATGATTCTGAAATAAGAAAAAAGGCAAACTCTGATTTTGTATCTTTTTGGGATGAGCAAGCAAAGAACCTTTCTTGGTTTTCATCATGGACAAAGACTCTGGATTGGCATCCTCCCTTTGCCAAATGGTTTGTTGGAGGTACAATTAACGCCTCATATAATGCCCTTGATATCCATCAGGATACAAAGGCTGACAAACCTGCAATATTGTGGGAAGGTGAAAATGGTGAATCTAGAACAATAACATATAGTGATTTATTGGTTCAAGTCAAAAAATTCTCAAATGTTCTAAAGTCATTGGGTGTACAAAAAGGAGATCGTGTTACCATCTATCTTCCAATGGTACCTGAATTACCAATTACAATGTTGGCATGTGCAAGAATTGGTGCTATTCATACTGTAATATTTTCAGGTTTTAGTGCAGCATCAATAAAAGATAGAATTGATGATTCTAAATCCAAAGTAATCATTACTGCTGATGGCGGATATAGAAGAGGAAAAATTGTCAAACTAAAGGAGGTAATTGATGAAGCAATCAAAGACTTTGATTTTGTAGATCATGTTGTAGTTCTTGAGAGGACAAAAAATAAAATCTCAATGACATTAAAAGATAAACTTTGGAATGATTTGATGAAAGATGCATCTGATTATTGTGATGCAGAAAAATTAGACAGTGCTCACCCTCTTTACATTCTTTACACATCAGGAACTACTGGAAAACCAAAAGGAGTTTTACATGGAACTGGTGGTTATCTGACACACTTGTATTCTACTTTCAAGTGGGCATTTGACATTAAAGATTCTGATGTATTTTTTTGCACTGCTGATATTGGTTGGGTAACAGGTCACAGTTATGTTGTTTATGCTCCATTACTTCATGGTGCAACTGTAATAATGTATGAGGGCGCACCTGATTTTCCTGATGTATCTAGAATGTGGAATATTTTACAAAAATACAAAGTTACAATTTTCTATACAACACCTACTGCTCTTAGAATGTTTATGAAATTTGGAGATGATATTCCAAACTCATTTGATCTTTCTTCACTTCGATTACTTGGAACAGTGGGAGAACCAATTAACCCTGAAGTTTGGAGATGGTATTTCAAAATTATTGGAAAAGAAAATTGTCCAATTATTGATACTTGGTGGCAAACTGAAACTGGAGGTATACTAATTTCCCCCTTACCTGGGTTAGAGACTATTCCTCTAAAGCCTGGTTCTGGAACCCATCCAATCCCAGGCGTAAATATCTCTGTGGTTGATGAAAGTGGGTCTGATGTATCTCCAAATACAAAGGGGTATCTTGTAATTAAGAATCCTTGGCCTGGAATGCTTTTGACATTATGGAAAGATGATGAAAAATACAAAGATGTGTATTGGTCAAAATATGAAAACTACTACTATTCCGGTGATTATGCACTAAAAGATGATGATGGATACATTTGGATACTTGGACGTGCAGACGATGTTCTAAAAGTTGCAGGTCATAGAATTGGAACTGCTGAACTTGAGAGTTGTCTTGTATCTCACAGGGATGTTGTAGAGTCTGCAGTATGTGGAATTCCTGATGAAATTAAAGGTGAAGTAATTGTTGCATTTGTTGTTCTTAAAGAAGGAGTAATAAAAAATTCTGATCATTTAGAAAAAGAACTTTCAGATAAAATACGTAAAGATATTGGTGCAATTGCAACTCCTAAACAAATCTATTTTGTTTCAAAACTTCCAAAGACACGTAGTGGAAAAATTATGCGAAGGTTACTAAAAGCAATTGCAAATAATGAAATGATTGGCGATGTCAGTACTTTAGAAGATGGTGCAGCCGTAACTGAAGTTCAAAGTGTATTTGATGAAATCCAAAAATCAATTAAAAAACATTCCAAATAATTTATTGTATATTTTTTATTTTTCTTAAATCCACTTTTAAAAGCATATCAAACATTTTTTTGAGCCCATCATGTTCTGATTTTGAATCTTCATCTAGTTGATCATATTCTTTTTCTTTGATTTCATCTAATTTGTTATTTGCTTCTTTGAAAAACTTTTCATATTCTATTATTTTTTCATCAGTCATCTGTGTTAAATCAAAAATTACTGTATTGCTTCCAAGCAAATTTTTATTTTCATCATAAAGACTTGTTGCTTGTAATAATCCTGGAAATGTACTTTGATCCTGTTTTTTGAATGTAATCTTTCTATCAGTTACTTTTCCTGTATCAAACCATGTTTTTAGAGAATCATTCATAGTCTCCCATGCTTCTTTAGGCACGTGTTCAAATATTGGCTTGCCTAAAATCTCTGATTTGGCATATCCCAAGTTTGCAGCATATGTGGAATTACAATCAAGAATTATTCCGATTGAATTTATCCTTCTCCACATTATAGGTGCATCTTTGAGAGTTTTTCTTGCTTCAGTTTGAGACATTTTTTAAAATTAGACTGACTAGTTATTAAATTGAAATATTTTCAAAACCACTGATCTAAATTCTGGCTCTTTTTCTCTAGCGCTTTTTTTAATCTATTCAAGGTTGACTGAATTCTATCTTCTGAAAAGCTTCTCTCCTTAACAAGATAGTTCGTTATTGCCTCATAATCCACTTTTTCAAAGATAATCTCATCTACTTCCGTAACTTCTGGCTCCAAAAAGATTTTTCTTATCTGTTGAAATTTTATCTCTTGCAATTGTTCTTGAATTTGTGGAATATCCTCTAATCTTGAATATTGTTTAATCATTTTTAGTGCAGTCTTTGGACCAATTCTTTCAAAACCATTTGGATTAAAATCAGTTCCAATCAAAATTCCAACATCTACAAGTTGCTCTCTTGTAAATCCTAATGAATCAAGTGTCTTCTGCGTCTCAATTATCTCTGGAACAATATCGATGTATGTATTTCTATTTGGTAATTTCCTTCGTCCACTATTAGTAAAATTTCTTATCAATCTTTTTGCACCACACAAAATAGAATCAAAGTCTTGACTTGCAGAAGCATATGCTTGACCAGTGTTAGTAAGATGTGCAGCTGTTGCTTCTCCTTCTGATGCTGCTTCTATGAATGGAATTCCAAAACATGTTAGAAGTTGCTTTGATTCTTTTACCATTCCATCTTTCATACTGGTGGTTTGTTGTGCATATTTTCTTGCATCCTCCATATTTCCATCAGCGATTGCTTTTTCATATTTAATGGTTGCATCTTTTTTAATTTGTTTTCTGCGTTCAATTTCTGCTGTTTTTAGTGATGGTGGTTTGCCATCAAAGACATAAACTGGTTTTATTCCTAAAGATAGAAAATTGACATTTCTGTAAAGCAGACCACTTAGGTGACTAGTGATTCTCCCTTCAGAATCTGATAATTGTAATCCATCTGGACCTCTAATACTTGCTAAGAATTGATAGATCGCATTGTATGCATCAATTGCAATTATTTTACTTGAAAATGCTTCTAGACTTGTTTTTTCTCTTACCACCAAATCTTTTAGATTTAGTCCCATAGGATTCTGTTATGTTTTATGTTATTTTGTGTTTGTCCTTTACATTTGATTTGTTTTATTATGTATAAAATCTCAGACTAGATGCCGGGGTAGCCAAGTGGTAAGGCGGCCGTCTCGAAAACGGCTACGTGCAAGCGTGCAGGGGCTCGAATCCCTTTCCCGGCGTTGATCTTTTAATTTAAAATCTTTACAAGAAAATACTATTGGTGATATTGGATGACATCTAAAACACTCATTATATTGTTGACACATAATCGTCCAAAGATTTTGAAGCGTTGTATTTCTAGTTCAATAAAACATAGTAAAACTGCGTCTAATGCATGTTGGATAATTATAGATGATTCTAGAACAGACCAGATCCTAAAAAATTCTGATGTCCTGAAAGATTTTGTGAATTTGGGACTAGAAATTATTCATATTACTGAATCAAAACGATTAGAAATTCTTCAGATTATATTTTCACATACATCAAACAAAGATTATGAAATAATTTTTAAAAAATCTTATCATAGAGATATATCTGGATTCAGAAATTTTGCTTTATTTTTAAATTTTATTTTAAAATCTAATTTGACTTTTTTTATTGATGATGATATGGTCATTGATGCTGATTCTCGTAATAGTGAAATATGTTTTTTTGATCATGTTCAGAAAACTTATGTTGATTCTAATAACTATATTGTAGGTTCTACTTTATTGGGAATTTTAGATGAAAGTTATATTGGTAGATTTGCATACATGATAAATCATGATATGAATTCCATTTTTGAACAAGATAATGATCTTTGTTATTCCGATGAGGATTGGAATTTTGATGGGAACCCTCTTTGGACAGATTTAAAACCTTCTCTTGAAAAATACCCAACTCACACTAGTGCTGGTCTATTGGGGTTTAAATTGAATTCAAATTCTGTTATTCCTTTTCCATCTGGATATAATGAAGATTGGAATTGGTGTCTTTTGCAGACTGCATTACATGGAACAAAAATCAACAAAACAGAATTGACTGCATTTCATTCTCCACCATCATTTTTTAAACCAAAACAAGAAGGAATTTTGTGGGAAATGATGGGTGAATGTATTTTTGATTTTATTTTACAAGTAACACAATCAAAGAATTCATCAACTCTGAGAGATATTGAGAACCAAATTAAAACAACTGATATAATTTATAAAAAAATTCACTCATTAGATTCTCTAATTAGTCATGTAGAAAGTAATGTTGACAATTATTTACAAGTACAAAAACAAGAGTTAGAAAACTGTGTTGTTGAAATAAAATATGCTCGAAATCGTTTAGAGAATTCAAATATTACTTCTCTTGTAAATTTGTGGTTTAAAGATTTGAGTAAACGGTATGCACTATTTTCATCTATAACTGGAGATGAAATTTTGTGCAAACAAATCAGAAATTCGTTAGAAATTGTAAAATCCACAGAGACTGTGGTGTTATGAGTGAATCTTTGATTAATTTTAAGAGCATAGATGGATTAGAATTAGAAGGAACACTGAGAATTACAAATAACCCAACAAAATTTGCAGTTTTGTTTGTACATGGAATTACTGTTGATAGAGAAGAGGATGGGTTTTACACTCAATTTGCACAAAAAATGGATAATATTTCTGCTACATCCTTTCGATTTGATTTACGTGGTCACGGTTCAAGTCAAGGAGAATATGAAGAAATAACACTTGGTAAAGTTATTGACGATATTGATAGTGCAGTAAATGAACTTCAAAAACATGTTCCATCAAATACTCCTCTAATTATAATTGCTGCAAGTTTTAGTGGAGGTTTGGCATCAAATTGGGCATTTGAGAATTCAAATAAAGTGAATTCTCTTATTCTGCTTAATCCTTTACTGAATTATAGTGAACATCTGCTCTTTTCAAAATGGTTTTGGGTAAATGAAGAAATCTCAGTTAAAGGAAATGAACTTCTTGAGACACAAGGATGGCTTCCACATGGAGAATTTAGAATGGGGCCTAAATTAATAGATGAATTGTCACATTTAAAATCATTTGGAAAAATCAAACACCCTTCAATTCCTATCTTAGTTGTTCATGGTAACAAAGATAGTATAGTTTCTTTTGAAATTGCACAAAAATATTCTGACTCTATTGAGAACTCTACGTTTGAAATAATTGATGGTGCTGATCATGGGTTTACTAGTATAAATGATGAGACCTTATCACATCCAGACACAATTCATTTTAGGTACATTGTATTTGAAAAAGTGTTTAAATGGATTAATGAGAATGTATGAGTGAAAATAAACCGAAAATCATTGGCAATGGTGTATGGATAGATCCGAGAGTTACTTTTGGAAAAAATGTTACAATAGGTCATGGTAGTTGTATTGGTTTTCCTGATGAAGATGAATCTGAATTAAAAATAATGGATAATGTTTCAATTGGTGCATTTTGTGTTATCTCTATGGGTAGTATAATTGAAAAAAATGTTTCATTAGAACACTTTTGTAGAATTGATAGTAATTCTACAATTGGGGAAAATACAAAATTATTGTATGGTGCAAGAGTGCATTGGAAAGTTACAATTGGGCATGATTCAATAATTGGTGGAAATGCTCCAGATCGAACTATAATAGGAAATAATGTGCGCCACTTTGGAAGAATAGTTCACGCACAAAGAGATCGTTCAGGAGGGTGGGATGCAACTGAAGAGCCTTCTCCTGTAATATGTGATGGCGTATTAATTGGTGCAAATGCAATAATAATTGGTGGTATAGAAATAGGTAAAGATTCAGTTATTGCAGCAAACGAAGTAGTTAAAGAAAGTGTGCCTGAAAAATCTATTTTTTCGCATGGAAAAACAAAACCAATAAAATAATGAAAAAGAAAAAAACTATAATTCACAATAAACTAAGACTATGACACAACAAACAGAATCAAAAATTCAAGAATCAAACATTTCAACTGCTGAACTAATTGCATATTTTAGGGAAAAATGTAAAATCTGTGGCCACCACCGAATAATGCATAACGAATTAGGAAAATGTGAAGGTGTAATGAACAAGCCATGCAATTCTGGTTGTGATAGTTTTGAAGTTGAATGATTTTGTTTTCAAGTCTTTAATACGTTATATTTTGTAAACTGTTTGTGGATTCAAAAAAGATTGGAGATAAAATCTATCCTCAAGGCTATGAACCCAAAGAAACTCCAGAATCATCTGATCCTAATGTAAGAAATCAATTACTTGATTTTATCTTACATTCTGGACCTTCTGAACCATCTGAAGTTATAGATACTGACTTGTTTGCTGTGATGGCAAAGAGACGTTCAACAAGAAAATTTTCAGACAAGCCAGTTGAAACTACAAAAATAGACAAGATTATTGCAGCAGCTGATACTGCACCTACTGCTGGAAACTATCAAGGATTTGAAATCTATTATCTCAAAAGTCCAGAAAAGAAAAAACTTCTAGTTGAGGCATGTAATAAGCAACCTTATGTTAACGCTCCAGTTGTGTTGATTTTCTGTAAAAATCCGTCTAGAGTAAAATTTGATTTTTCTGATTATGTTCTTAAAAAATTTGCCATACAAGATGCAACTTTGGCTGCAGGATATTCTCAGCTAGCAGCTCAAGCATTAGGATTAAGCTCAATTTGGATTGGCATGTTTGATGAACAAAAGGTAATGGATATTATTGAAACAGATCTGG
>JADFJY010000047.1 GCA_022565935.1 Nitrososphaerota archaeon | reverse complement strand
TCCAATGGTTCTGACATGGAGATTTTTTTCTTCAATTATGTTGGGAACCAATAAAAGAATCACTAAAGGAGCGGGTCTAGAGGGATTCGGACCCTCGACAACCGGATTAAGAGTCCGGTGCGCTACCTGGCTGCGCCATAGACCCACAAAAATGGAAAGTCCTAGAGTTGTTATTAATCTTAAGATTGTAAAATAAAGAAAAATTCAGTTTTGTGCTTTTGCTTCAATTTCATTGTACTTTTCTAGAATTGCAGTTATTACAGTTGAAACTGGAACATCATTCATTTTTTTCTTTTCGACAAGAATTTTTTTGTATGCATCTAATGTTATGTATACTGGAATTGAACCATTGCCTTCAAGTAAACCTCTAACGTTATACAAAGCAGTCTCCATTCCTTTCTCAGCAGATTTTGCAAATTTTGCTTTATCTATAATTGCTCCTAGTGGACCAAATGGCATCACATAATCAACTGACATTGTAATTCTAGTAAGATTATCACCTAATGCTTTGAATTCATTGGTAATTTCCCATCTCTTAAAAGGACCTTTAATTTGTTTTGCAGAGATCTTTTCATTTTTAATAAATTCAGTTGTCTCACAATCCCACTCTAGACGTTTACCACTAAAGTCACCGATAATTCTAAAGGTTGTACCCACACCCATTCCTTCTTTGATATCCATAGGAACAACTTGCATGCCTACTACATCAGTTTTAATTTGGTCAGAGATGTGTTCAGGTCTTGCAAAATAGGTAAAAACATTATCTACTGGTGTTTTGATATCAATAGACTTTGTAACAAAGGTCACGCATAAATTTCTCGTAGTTTAGGATTTAAAGGTTTTGAAGATTTTCGGATAGAAATTGATTTACAATATATTTATCCATTTTCTATGACAATCTAAATGTCTAAAAAGCGATCAGTCTTTTTGATTTTCATTTTGTTATTTTCATCTAGTACAATATTTGTTGATGCTTTTGCTCATTCAATGTTTAATTCTGGTGAGAAATTTGAAGCAGGTTATAGAATACAAGTAGCTACATTACCAGAGTTTCCCCAAATTGGTGAACCATCTCAATTTTTGGTAAGAGTAACTGAGGGATTCGAGTATACAGAAGTTGATAGATTTACAATGGGAATTCGAATTTATTATAACGAAGAACTAGTAGATACAATACCTGCCAAATCTATAGAAGGTGCTCATTGGGACATTGATTATGTATGGAGAAATTCAGGAAACCATATCGTAGAGGTTGACTTGATTGACATGGGAGGAAAACAAAAAGTTGTGACTTATATATTTAACATGGGAACACAAAACCCATTTGGATATATTTTCTTTCTTGCAATAACTATAGGTGCTATGGGTCTTGTAATAGTTATAGGAATTGTTTATTTGCCAAAAAAATTTAAAAAATCTAAACTTTAGACTCTATAGGAATTCTAGAGATTCTAAATGCAAATAAAGTAGTTAACAATACCATTGCAAATAATAATATTCCAATTCCCAAGTGAATGGCAACTAAAACCGCGTGCAGTTTTAGATCAATTACCAAAGCACCAAGAGTAATTTGAGTAATTACAAATACAGTTGCAAGTGAGCTTGTTACTTTGATCTTCAAGTCAGCATTTTTGTTAATGAGACAAGCAACCATAGTTGCAACTACTAATGCTCCAGTAATTGCTGCAATTGATCTATGAGTCCATTCAATTAGATATTCTTCAGTAGGCAATACACCACTTGGACACAGAGGCCACTCAGGACAAGTCAGACCAAGTCCAGCAGCTGAGACATATCCTCCAATAAACATCAGAGAATACAAAACCATCATTGTTACTAATGCAAGATATTGAATTGCCAAAACTATTCTACGATAAAGCTGCCTTGCATGCCTTGTAATGCATGTCCTGGAACAGTACAAATGTAGTAGTAAGTTCCTGGGGCGCCAGCAGTGAAAGTGACACTATCGCCTTCACCGGGTTTTAATGCATTTGACATTGAACCAATTGCAGAGTCCATAATTACGCTGTTAAAGTTTTCAGGGTTTGCAACAATTCCAAATGCATGGAATGATTTACCCATATTATTGACATTAATGGTTACCTCATCACCAGAATTAACACGGATTTCTGGATTATGACCATCTTCGTCAGGTAATGCATTAAATGCCAATGTCCTAAAATCATCAGATTCTATAAAATCCAAAGTAAACTCGTGAGAAACACCTGTTGGAGCTGCTGCTTCACCAGAAGAACCACTGCCTTGTGCAGGGCCTATAATGATTTCTCCAACCATCCCTTGTTCTCTATGACCAGGAACTGTACAGATGTAGTAGTAAATTCCTTCCTCACCTGCAATAAATTCAGAAGAACCACCTTCTCCGGGTTTTAATGGACTTGTTGCAGCACCAATCTCACTACCTGGAATTATTCCTGCAAGGCCCTCATCAGCTTTTGTAACACCAAATGCGTGAAATGATATTCCTCCATTATCTACATTAAAGACAACTTTATCGCCAACATTCATCTGAATTGTTGGGTTATGACCATCCTCACTCGGCAATGCATTAAATGCCAATGTCCTAAAGTCAGATGATTCAATAAATGTAAGATCTTGTGTAATGGTCTTTCCAGTTGCTGCTGCAGGAGCTGCATAATCTACTTCTCCTGCCATCATTGCTACAACTGGAGCAGGTGATGCAATCCAATAGTCCCACATTGAAAAGAAAATTATTCCACCAACAAGGCAAATGCCTAACATTATGATCATCATTTTTACAGTTCTTTCTGTAGTTGTTCTGTAGACTGGATGTGATGCTTCGTCAATTGGGTTATGTTTTTCGATGCTCATTTTTTTCTCCTAATGATGTGGGTTTTTTGCCTCAAATGGATAGTAATACTTGCCACCAAGACCAAATGGATCATGAATATCTGCAAGTTTTCCTTTAGATGAACTATAAATTATATTTACCAAGAAGATTGCCATACTAACACCAATAATCATTGCACCAACAGATGCAATCTGGTTCATTGCAATCCATTCTGGGATTGGTGGATAATCATAAATTCTTCTTGGCATTCCGTACAAACCAAGTACGTGTTGTGTAAAGAATACCAATATTGTACCTACAAAAGACAAGAAAAAGTGTATCTTGCCTGCAGTTTCATTATACATTCTACCTGTGACATATGGGAACATGTAGTAGACAAAACCAATTGAAGCAAATGCAATAGTACCCATTACAAATAGGTGGAAGTGACCAACTACCCAGTATGAATCATGTGTTGAAAAGTCTAATGGCATTGCGCTATTAACTACACCACCTGCACCTGCAGCGAAGAATAATGCAATTCCTCCAACTGCCCACATCATTGGTGTTGCGAATTTGATTCTACCATTCCACATTGTTGCAATAAAGTTAAACACGTGCATAGCAGATGCTGGAACAGCTGCAAGAGTTCCCACCATAAAGACTGTTTTTTCAGTAAATGACATTCCTGTTGCAAACATGTGATGTCCCCATGATGAGAAAGCTACAAGTGCCAACATTACAAACGCAAAAACTCCAGAGTTGTAGCTATAGATTGGCTTTCTTGAGAATCTGGGAATTATTTCATACATCATACCAATTGCGGGAAGTACCAAGACGTATACCTCTGGATGGAATGTAAACCAGAACAAGTGTGAATACGCAATTGGATCACCGCCCATTGCAGGATTAAAGAATCCACTAACACCTAGTCTGTCAGTTAGAAGCATCAAGAGTGCTGCAGCAAATGTTGGAATTGCAACAATGATAATCACAGATGTTACCAAAAATGACCAAGCTAAAAGTGGGACTTGACCAATTGACATGTCTGGATGCTTACATTTGAGAATTGTAATTACAAAATTAATGGCGCCAAGTACAGATGAGACACCCAAAATCTTTAGTCCAAATATCCACATATCAGCTGCTGGGCCTGGAGCACTGATGATGGAGTATGGTGGTTGTGCATACCATGTAAAGTCTGCAAAGCCTAACCAAACTAGTGCAGCAGCAGGTGGAATCATCCAAAATGCAATTGCATTAAGTTTTGGATATGCCATATCTTTGTATCTAACCATAATTGGAACAAAGTAATTACCAACTGCAGATGCAAAGGGAATGATAAACAAAAAGATTAGTGTTGTACCATGAACAGTAAAGATTCTGTTAAAGGTCATTGAATCTGCAATTAGTTGTCCAGCCCCTTCTACATTAGGTAAGAATAATTCTATTCTAATTGCAAGTGCTAATGAACCACCTAAGAACAAGAATGCTAGTGATGTGATGAGATAGAGTAAACCAATATCAGTGTGATGTGTTGAAAACATTATTTGCCAAATTGGACGTGGTTTTGCTAATTCTAGAACCATTAGTTAATCACCTTGCTTGAAACAATAGAAAGTTGCGATAATAATGTAATCAAGTTGATGGTTCCTCCACATGAAGTGTTCCACGCATGTTATAGTGAATCAAGCCACAGTATTCTCTGCATTGAATATCATGTTCTCCTACTGCATCTGGTGCAAACCATACAGTGTTAACTCTACCTGGAACTGCATCCATCAAAACAACATAATCATGAATGTTAAAGGAGTGAATAACGTCTTTTGATCTTATCTCAAATTTGTATGCCTTGCCAACTTCAACATAAAGATCACCAATTGTTTTTGTTCCATCTTCATATTCAAAAGTCCAGAACCATTGTTGTCCAGTTACTTTGATTACTTCAGCACCTTCAGGAATATGTTCAATAATTCTTTCAGCATTCCATGCTTCTGCTCCAACCCATGCCATTAATGCAATTACAACTGCAACGTAAATCCACTCAGGCCAGTTAGAGTGTCCACTCATTTCTACCAGTCAGTTCCCTCATATGCAGTTGGTTTTGCTTTTGGATGAGATTCTCTGAATCTCCAAACTAACCAAATCAATGTTCCTGCTACCACTGCACCAACTGTAAATGCCACAGTCATCATTCTAAAGAACAAATTCCAAATAATCACTCTACGATCAACGTATTCTCCAGGCTCATCACCTGCAGCAAATGCTAAATCTATAGCTGGAATCATTACTAAAACTGCCAATACTAAGAATAGTCCAACAATCCTTTCCATTAGCGATTGACTCACGAAACCTATTTTTTCTATTTAAGGGTTTTCAAGATTTCTAACTACCAACCTTGATCGAAACGTGATGTATCCATTACGTTAAGTCCTGAGAGTGAAAATTTTCTATCCTTTTCTCTAAAGATGGCAAGAGATGCATTAGGTAAAATTAATTCATAAAGATTGGTAGGAGATAAATCAATTACAGTTGATAACATTGCTTTGATTGGGTCCATATGAGTTACAAGCAGTACATTCTCATCAGGATGTTTTTCAATTATGTAATCAACTATCCCAAGAATTCGTTTTTTTACATCTGAGAAAGTTTCAACTCCATTATGAGCAATTTCAAGATCACCATTATAGAATTTCATAAAGACATTACCATGACTCTTAAAAATTTCATCATATGGCATGCCAGTAAATTTTCCCATATCAAGTTCAATTAGACGATCATCAGTTGTAACATCAAGTGAGTTGTGTTTACCAACAATTTCTGCAGTATGTTTTGCTCTTTGTATAGGACTAGAATAAATTGTAGAGATATTCATGTGTTCAAGTAATTCAGCTGTATATTCAGATTGTTTTATTCCAGTATCAGTTAATGGAACACCTTCTGTTCTACCAGCTAAAATTCTCTCAGTGTTATTTTTTGCCTGACCATGTCTAAGAAAAATTATTTGTCCCAATTCGTTCGAAATTCAAATAGAGATAATAATAACATTGTCAGATAGATTATCATGAAAATAGGAATAATTGGTGGAACTGGTGGAATGGGTAAAGGTTTTGCTTTAAGGTGGTCACAAAATCATGATGTTATTATTGGCTCTAGAGATGCTTCAAGAGCATCCCAATCAGCAGTAGAATACACTAACCTTGCAAAAGAAGCATTTGGTGAAATAAAGGGAACAATTTCTGGAAATGATAATGTTACAGTCGCAAAGGAAAGTGATGTTTTGATTTTATCAATTCCATATGAGAATATTGATTCTGTATGTTCTGGAATATTATCTGAGATCAAAGATAGTTGTGTTGTTGTATCTCCAATTGTTCCAATGACTAAAACAGATGTTGGATTTGAATGCGTAGCAATTAAGGAAAATAAACCATTTTCATATGAACTAGTATCAAAGTATATGAAGAATAAATCAAAATTGGTTTCAGCATTTCATGTAATTTCTGAAAAGAAACTTGTCAATCCAAAATTGGAGCTTGATTATGATATCTTTGTATGTGGAGATGAAGAATCAGTTCAAGTGGTAAATGGATTGATTAACGAAATCAAAGGATTAAGACCAATATACTTGGGTCCAGTAGAATTATCTTATTTTGCAGAAATGTCTACACCACTTTTGCTTAATGCCATGATAAAAAATAAGATTAAAAATCCTGGCATTAAAATTGTCTAAGTCTATTTTTTTCATTAATCATGAGTCACGAATACTACAGACGAGGTAGAAATTGGTTTACAGCAATGGGGACACTTTTTTCTGTAATGGCAGGAATAGTGCTAATCAGACAGTTGTTTATTTGGGGACCAGAATTTATGGTAGATTTTTTGTTCAATGCAGAAATTACAAATGAAAAAGTTTCAATGGCAATGCTTGCCTTTGGGATTTTTATGATAGGATTAGGATTTAGAAAACATGAACAAAAGATATGAATTTCTAAAATCACAAAAAGTATTACGACTTGCAACAATTGGTAAAAATAAAACTCTACATATTGTTCCTGTTTGGTATCTGTATAGTGGAAAAAAGATCTACATAGGAACAAACACTAGTACCATAAAGGCAAAAAATGTAAAAGCAGACAAACGAGCAGCATTTTGTGTTGATGTAGGAGTAAATGCTCCAAATATTTATGGAGTAATGGGACAAGGAGATGCTAATTTAATTTTAGAAAAAAACAAAGTAAAAACGATTGCAAAAAAAATTCTTTTGCGATACTTTAAGACACTAAAAAGTAAATCAGCTAAAGAATTGCTAGATGACACTAATTGTATTATAGAAATAATTCCTGAAAAATTTTCAGTTTGGAATTACTGACTAACAAATTCTTCAATTTTATTCATTGCAGAATCCAGTATATCAAGACTGGAAAGATAAACTAGTCTAAAATGTCCGCTTCCATATTGTTTGCCAAATCCAGAACCATGAACAGTTAGTACACCTTTAGTTTCTAGTAATTTTGTAACAAATTCTTTATCTGTATCAAATTTGTTATCTTCGATCTTTGGAAATACATAAAATGCACCTTTTGGATTAGAACAAGAGATACCAGGCATTTCATTGAGACGTTTTACAACTAAATCTCTATGTTTTTTAATTTCAGTAACAAAATGATTAATGTAGTCTTGTGGTCCTCGAAGAGATTCCAAAGCTGCATGTTGTACTGGAAGATTAGTTGCAATTCTAACTCTTGCTAGTTTTGGAAGATGTTCTCTGATTTCTTCAAGTTGTGGTGATTGATTAAATGCAATGTAGCCAATTCTCCAGCCAGACATTAGATGAACTTTGGAAAAACCATTTAAAATTATCACAGGTGAATCTCCTGCAACTTTACCTATTCCCACAAACTTTTCATCAAAAATAATTTGATCATAAATTTCGTCACATATTATGTATAGATTATGCTGATTTGCAATGTTTACCAATTCTTTGAGTGAATTTTCATTAAACACCACACCAGTTGGATTATTTGGACTAATCAAACAAATAGCAACAGTCTTTGATGTAATTTTTGATTTAATATCATCAATGTCAGGTGTAGAATTATTCATATCAACTGCAAACTCTACAGGAATACCTCCATGCAATCTTACGTATGATGCATATGGTGGGTAGTATGGTCCTGGTAAAAGTACTTCATCACCATCATCTACAATTGATGAAATAACCATATCAAGTCCTTCAGAAACGCCATTGGTAATTAGAATTTCATCAGCAGAGATTGATAGTCCTTTAGCATTTTCTTTTTTAGCAATCTCTTCTCTTAATTCTACAAGACCTTCAGATGGAGAGTAATAGTTTTCTCCTTTGTTTATTGCATCAATCAAAGCTTGCTTTACATTGTCTGGTGGTTGAAAACCAAACTGTACAGGATCACCAATGTTGAGATAATCAACTTTAATTCCTTTTTGTTCCACTTTTCTTGCAGCAAGAACTATATCTCGAATTGCATATTCAACACCAATAACTTTTTTTGAGACTTTCAAAGTATCTAGACAGGGTTCTGTCAAATTGATGGCTTATTTTAAACCACCCATTAGACTCGGTACAATCTGCTCTGCATCTTTGAACTGCTTCATCACTTCACTTTGTACT
>JADFJY010000046.1 GCA_022565935.1 Nitrososphaerota archaeon | reverse complement strand
TTGCAGTAGCAATTAGACATCCACCACCTTCTGATGTTTCTACATCCTTATCTAATTCAGCTGCTGCTGGTTCCACTAGAAAATATCCATCATTGTTTGTTACTAGTTTTGTATCAACTCCAAATTTCTTTAATTCATTAGTAGTTATATCAAAAATCTCTACCCACCCATCATCAATTTGTATAGAAGAAACACCTGTAATTTTATTGTGACTAAATGTTACATCTGTTCCTCCAACCATCTGTAGATTTTTTCCAGTTTTTACAAGAAAACTAGTTTCCTCCTCGATAGAACCTGAATACGTATCTCCGACATTAAGTTTATGATACAATCTAAATTGACCCTCAATTAATTCAACATAATGGGGATTTACTTTTACAAAATTTTGTAATTGTTTATCGGTACCTACCATAATAACAGTACCTGGTTTCAAGATTGTTGTTCCATCCCCCCAATCAAGAGTAACAGGGGTATCGTACGCAACAACAATATCTCCTATTTTAAGAGGGTCGCCAGAAGTAACATCTCTAGGGTGAATTCCAGATGAAAATATTTGGGAGCCAAGGAATGCATCTACATCAACAGAAGATACTTTTCCAAGTATGGGTAAAGGGGGAAGATTTACAATGCTAACACCTTTGTTATATTCTTCAAAACCCTTTTGATCAAAAGGGATAGTTTTCATCTTGATGTCTTCAGCCCATCTATTGTAAGCATTATTTTTTAATGAATTAGTATACTCATCAGGCTTTAGATAATTTGATTCTCCAAGAAAAATTACACCTAGTCCAAGTTTCCCTTCCTCTACTAACCACATTCCTTTTTTCCTTAATGCTTCTGCTTTGAGGTTGATTAGGTTTTGGTCATTTGGATTTTCTTTGTATGCTAAATCAAAATTCTTTATTGCATCATCAAAATTCCCATTCTTTAATTGATCACTTCCTTGTGTAATCCATCCATTATACATTGCCTTGGAATCTTCTTGTTTCTGTAATTTTTTAAGAGCAATGGCTTTGTTTTTTTGTGCTACCGTGTTTGTTGGATCAATCTTTAGTGATCTGTCAAGATATGAAAGAGCTTCTTCATGTCTTCCAAGTTCATTGAGCCCCCAACCTAAATTGTTTAAAGCCCACTTGTCAATTGGATTCAATTGCAATTCCTTAAGATATACAGGGATTGCTTCTTCATGTCTTCCTAATTCCCCTAAAGCAAGACCTTTTTCAAAATATGCCCCCTCATAATTTGGATCTATTCGCAAGACTTGATTTAACACAACTATTGCATTTTCATATTTTTCCAAATTATTTAGAACAATACCTTTGTTATACCAAGCCCATTTGTAATTAGGATCAATGGAAATTGCTTTTTCATATGCATCTATAGCTTCACTGTATCTTTCTTGATTGTGTAATTTTCTTCCTAACTCATTCCAATCATAGGAATTTTGAGGTTGTGAATCATTTTTCTGATCTAATTTGGTTTCAAATGTAGGAAGTGTAAAATCTGTTCGAGATAATTGTGTCTTGAAAGTTAAATCATAGCCAGGTACAAAATATGGACCATTCACACCAGGAGGATAATCACGATGTGTGTTAGATTCTAACTTTATTCCAGAACTTGCAAACCATCCAGACATTTCACCAAAAAAGGGATCATTTAAAGAAATTCTAGAACCATCAATGGTTCCAAATATTCTATTATAATCATCCAACCAACAATCATTTGAATTGGCTACAAGTTTATACCTGACATCAAGTTGATTGTCATTTTGTATTATCTCTGCATTTATTTTACCAGTAACACTACAATCAGAATTATTATTATTATCATGAATATTAAATTGGAAAAATCCAGACCATTCTCCAGTAAGATCAGCAGCTGGAGTTAATGCGAATGAGGGAGGTAAAAATAACCCAATTATAGATAATAACAAAATTAAAAATATTATTCTATTATTCAATGTTAATTTAGATGACATATTTTATTTAAAGTTGATTATAATTTTGTGTTCTAAATTGTTAAGCAGTATAGAAAAAGGTCACATCAATTTTTGTGATTCAAGTTTGTTTCCAATGTTGTACCAAAATTCTTTTTCATTTATTCTTCCAGTTGAAATATCTGGAAGATTTTTGTGAAATTCTTCAGATAATTTTTCTTTTTGTAATTGAAACTCATCACCCACTTCTTGTATAAACCATGAATCATTCCAGTTTAGAATGACTCCACCTAGATCAAACAGAACACATGAAATGTTTGCCATCAAAAAATTTTTGTATTTTGATTATATCAATTCTCTCCAACAAACAAACTCACACACGAAAGGTGGGGATTCTATTTTTAGAGATTATCAGTAATGGCCCTAGTAAATTCTGTTGTACTCATTGTACCACCAATATCTTTAGTTTTAGAGCCCGTTTTAACTAAATCAAAAATAGTAGATTCCAATTTTGCACCAACATCTACACATTTTGAATCATTATTTTTGGCACCTAACCAATCAAACATCATTTTTATGGATAACAAAAATGAAGATGGGTTTGCGATATTTTGTCCTGCAATATCAAATGCTGCACCATGGACTGGTTCAAACAATGCAAATGAATCTCCAATGTTAGCAGCTGGGGCCATTCCCAATCCACCAACTACTTGCGATGATTCATCAGATAAGATATCACCAAATAGATTAGTAGTTACAATAACATCAAATTTCTCTGGCTGACGAATTAAGTTCATTGCACATGCATCTACATACATCTGCTCAAATAAAATATCAGGATAGTCTTTTGATACATCTTCACAGCATTTAGAGAATAGTCCATCAGTGATTCGCATTACGTTACTTTTATGAACGCAAGTAACTTTTTTCATAGAGTCACGTTGAGTTGCAGTCTCAAATGCATATTTTGCAATTCGAGTAGATGCTTTCTCTGAGATTGTTCTTAATGCTACTGCTACACCATCTATAAGAAATTCTTCTCCCTTGTATAGATCTTCAGTATTTTCACGAACTATAACCATATCAATATCATCACGTAATGCTGGCATGTGTGGATATGACTTTGCAGGTCTGATGTTCGCATAAAGATCAAGCATTCTTCTCAATACAACAATAACATCAGCTGCTGTCTCCCCAACTGGTGCTTTCAAGCACGCATCAGAGTCTTTTATTATATTGATTGTCTCATCAGGAAGTGGATTTCCTGTAATTTCAAGTGCTTTGTCCCCTGCAAGTAACTTTGTAATCTCAAATTTTAAATCATATTTTTCATTTATTTTATTAATTACAGATACTACAGAATCTGAAATTTCAGGACCAATTCCATCACCAGTAATTAATGATATTTTGTACATAGTGTCACTTCACATAAAGGGAATATAATGTCACCTTAATTTTCAAGATAGGATACCTGTACTGTTTTTTTTAAGACAGACATTGTCTTAAGTTATATAATGAACTAGAAAATTTGATGCTAGACATGTCAAAAATACGAACGCCAGAACAAAAATCAAGAAAGATGTTAAAAGAGGAAAATACAATTTTAAATTTGGAGCTGGCAATAAAAAAAGAACAATTCAGAATGACCCAAAAAACAAAACTGGGATTATATGAAGTGCCTATGGAGGACAAAGGTAGCCAAATGGCGTTAGTATCAGTTCATGAAACAGATGGAAAAATTAGTAATATTCTAAACTTTGTTCTAAATAAAATTGGATTTTAATATCAAATGTCCCTAATGTGGTTTAGTTTTTTCTAGCTTACCTGTTTTTCTTTAAGCATCTTTTTGAGCATTATATGATTAATTCCATCAATGACTGCTTGAACACTTGTAGTTACGATATCCTCACCTACTGATTTTGCAGAGACCCTATTTCCTTGTGCATCCTCTACACTAATTGTTACTTCACACAATGCACCAGAACCGCCAGAAATTGATGCTAATGCATAGTCTTTGATTCTAATTTCAGATACTTTACCTGTAATCTTTTGAATTGCATTAAATGCTGCATCAACTGGACCAACACCATGATCCGTTCCAGTAAACTCTTCTCCATCGATGGTTAATTTGACAAATGCATAAGGCATTGTTCCAATTCCCGTAGATACTGAGAATCCAGTTAACTGTACAATTCGTTTAATTCCTTTCTCACCTAATATTTCACTTGCAATAGATAACAACTCTACATCAGTGATCTGTTTTCCTTGGTCACCTAACACTTTTACTTTTTCTAAAATTTTCTCAGATTGCTCATTAGTTGGTTTTACTCCAAACTCTGCAAGCATTGCATTCATGCCATGAATTCCTGCATGTTTTCCAACACGAAGTCGTCTTTTTTGTCCTACTAACTCGGGACTAATTGGCTCGTAAGTTAATGGATTACTTAATACTCCATGAGTATGAATTCCTGATTCGTGTCCAAATGCATTATCTCCAACTATTGCCTTGTTTGGCTGCACTTTGATGCCTATAATTTTTGAGATGAATCTAGAGGTGTCATAAATTAATTTAGATTTGATGTTTGTTTCATATTTTTGCTCATATGGTAAACATTGCAATGCCATGGAGAATTCCTCTAATGATGCATTACCTGCTCGTTCTCCAATTCCATTAATTGTAACATGTGCACATTCAGCTCCTGCATGAATTCCAGATAATGCATTTGCAACTGCTAATCCAAAGTCATTGTGACAATGAACACTGACGGGTAATTTTGATGCAATTACTGCATCACGAGTAATTTCTGCCATATACTCGGGTGTTGAATATCCTACAGTATCTGGAATATCAATTCTATCAGCTCCTGCTTTTGCTACCTCACCAAATACTTTTTTTAAGAATTCTCTATCAGTTCGTGTTGCGTCTTCGGCTGAGAACTCTACTTTGACGCCACGAGACTTTCCATACTCTACTGCTTCAATTGCTTTTTCAAGTACTTGCTCTCTAGTCATTTTGAGTTTGTATTCTAAATGAATATCAGATGTTGCAATGAATGTGTGAATGGATGTTAATCCTGCATCAATTGCAGTATCAAAATCTTTTTTGATGGTTCTAGTTAATCCAACTATTTCAGCAGATAATCCTTCTGCAGTAATCAATTGTACACCTTTGAATTCACCATCAGAAATTACAGGAAAACCAGCTTCGATTGCATCAACTCCTAATTCATCGAGTTTTTTTGCAATGGATAATTTTTGATCAGGGGATAACGATACACCAAGTGTTTGTTCTCCATCCCTTAATGTTGTATCAAATATTCTAACTTTCATGATCCACTCCTTTGCAATGCTGCAACGCCAGTTCGCGCCACATCAATTATACCAAATGGTTTTATCAATTCCTCAAATGCTTGGATTTGGTGAGGTGTTGCAGTTAATTCAACCATTAATGATTCTTTTTTCACATCATGGACTTTGCCGCCATATGCAGTAGCAATCTTGTTTACCTCCATGCTATCATTAGCATTGCTGAGTTTTATCATAAAAAGACAGAGTTCTCGGTATACTGTCTTGTGTTCATCTAATTGTTTAACCTCCACAGTATCAATCATTTTATCGAGTTGTTTTACAATTTGTGCCACTTGTTTTTCATCACTATTAGTAGTAATAGTCATTCTAGAATAAGCTGGATTCTCAGTTACCCCAACTGAAATACTATCAATGTTAAAGTTCCTCGACCTAAAAAGATTAGTTACCTTAAACAAGATTCCAGTTTTGTTTTCAACTAAAATAGAAATTATTGCCCACATGATTAATCACTATGATGGCAATACCATATCTGCAAGCGGGGTTCCAGGAGCTACAAATGGCAATACGTCTTCTTCAGGATCTATTGGAATATCAATTACAGTTGCAACATCACTTGATAATGCTGTTTTGATTGCTTTGTCAAGTTCATCCATTGACTGTGCTCTAATTCCTTGAGCTCCGTATGATTCAGCTAATTTTACATAATCAG
Organism: Nitrososphaerota archaeon; assembly: GCA_022565935.1. Classification (GTDB taxonomy): domain Archaea; phylum Thermoproteota; class Nitrososphaeria; order Nitrososphaerales; family Nitrosopumilaceae; genus Nitrosopumilus. Next base: position 2,594 of record JADFJY010000046.1, on the reverse strand, counting down.
GACAATGTTTTTGGTCTACACCAATCATTCGCCTATCATAAAAAGTTCTTTGCCATTGAGCAACCATTCCTAATGTGAAATTATTTAAGATAAACACGATTACTGGAATGTCTTCCAATACTGCAGTTGCAAGTGAGTTTTCAGTCATTGCAAAACTGCCATCTCCTGCAATATCCACTACAGGAACATCAGGTCTTGCAACTTTGGCACCAATTGATGCTGGGAATCCCCAACCCATAGTACCTAATCCTGTAGAACTAAAGAAAGTACCTGGTTGAATTACATCATAAAATAATGATGCCCACATTTGGTGTTGTCCTACTTCAGTAGTAATGATTGATTTATGTGGTAATAACTCTCTGAGTTTACGTAAAATTTTTGCAGCACCCATTTCACCTGGATGAATTTTCAAGTTTTCTTTCCAGTAAGCTTTAGTTTCTTTAACATGCTTTACCCACGGAGTCTCTTCAGTTTTTTTAACTGCTCTTTTTAAAAGTAATTTTATCATTATTCGAAGTGATGCTTTGACATCTCCAACTACTGCAACTTGTGCTGTTTGGTTTTTACCAATCTCTGCAGGATCTACATCCAAGTGAATGATTTTGAGCCTCTTCTCAAATGCCTCAAAGGTTCCAACTGATCTATCAGAGAAACGAGTTCCAATTGCCAATACACAATCAGCTTCTGTCATCATTTTGTTTGCCTCTGCATGTCCATGCATTCCAATTGGTCCTAATGACAATGGATGATTTTCAGGAAATGCACCCTTTCCTTTGAAAGTAGTAACTACGGGAAGCATGAGAGTTTCTGCAATAGATTGTAATTCAGCAAATGCTGATGAGATAATAGTTCCACCACCAGCTAAGATGATTGGTTTTTCTGAATTAAGTAACATATCAATTGCTCTTTCACATGCAACAATATCAGGATCAGCCCAAGGATGATAACCTTGGATTTTAAATTCATCAGGAAATTCCATCTCTGCTTCAGCTTGTTGAACATCTTTTGGAATGTCAATTAGTACAGGCCCTGGTCGCCCAGTTCTTGCAATGTAAAATCCTTTTCTTACAGCTTCTGGAACTTCACTTGCTTGTCTTGGTTGAAATGCATATTTTACAACAGGATTAGACATTCCAATAATATCGCTTTCTTGAAATGCATCTTTTCCAATCATTGCCACTGGTACTTGACCAGTTACTGCAACAATTGGTGAGGAATCAGCTTGTGCTGTTGCAAGGCCAGTCAAAATGTTAGTAGCTCCGGGTCCTGATGTCGCAAAACAAACACCAGGCTTTCTGCTTACTCTACCAAATCCATCAGCCATGTGAGTTGCTGACTGTTCATGTCTTGCTAAAATATGTCGAATATTGCATCTAGCAAATTCATCATACATTGGAAGATTTGCACCTCCTGGTATACCGAAGACTTGTTTGACGCCTTCTTTTTCCATAGCCGTCATCAAAGCCTTTGCACCTGTCATAGTTTCCATTTTATTTATCAAATCAATCGCCATAATTTTAATTAAGTTAAAAATTTGAGCACACTTTATAGTATAACAACAACTTGCAAATTATTGCTAATTGGTCCAATTATTTCTGTACTCATTGAAATCATAAACAGATCTAATTGATAATTAATAAAGATTCCCAGAAAAATAATCGGTAGTTGAGCCCACATTGTACAGAAGATTTAAACTGATAATTTCCATATTTCAAACTGACTGTTTTGATAGATAATGAAGAAATCATAAAAATAATTGAGACATTGTTTCAAGCGGGAGTAACAAAAGATCTAACTAAACTAAAAGAGATACATCTTGATGATTCTAGATTTTCAAGCTTTAGTGATTTGCCGCCATATGATCTTAAAGATTATCAAACCACAATAGAATTAGAAGAATTAAGATTCATTAGTATTTCAGATTACAGTTATGAAATTACAAACCCTAAAATTAGTATTTTTGGAGATACTGCAGTTGTTGCATTAGAGTTAATGCAACAAGGAATGTTAGTAGACAACAAAGCATTCACAGGTGAGCACATAAAAATTAAAGGACGTGCAACATTTGTGTTAGTTAAAGAACCAACATGGAAAATTGCACACATCCATCTCTCAAAGATTGAAGGATAGACTGTTTTTTGGTTTGACTATGTTTGTTTGATTTGTTTTGATTAGGTTTTTTTTATTTGTTAGGTTTGTTTTGAGTGGTTTGTGGTTTGGTAGAATTAGGTTTGTTTTGAGGTGTATTTGGTTTGTTTTGATTTGATTTATTTGATTTATTTTTTCTTTCTGGGCCTTCACTGACTAGTTTTTTGTAGTAGCTATATGCTTGATCTACATTTGAATTTCCATGAACTATAGAACGTACTGCTTTAATCATTGCAACTGGATGCTCTGATTGCCAGATGTTTCGTCCCATGTCAACGCCAACTGCACCGCCTTTGATGGAATTGTATGTTAATTGTAATGCATCACGTTCTGGAATTTTCTTTCCTCCTGCAACAATAATTGGGACAGGACATGATTGAACAACTTTTTCGAAATTTTCACAATAGTATGTTTTGACAATATGTGCTCCTTGTTCAGCTGCAATT
>JADFJY010000135.1 GCA_022565935.1 Nitrososphaerota archaeon | reverse complement strand
TTTTCAGTAAAGTAATTGTTTGCCCAATTCATCCTCAAACCTTTTCATCTAGTATTCATCTCTATTGTCCAAAATGTCATTCAATTGATGTTGAAAAACTAAATCTATTTGAGCATAAGAAATGTGGTTATATTGCAGAAAGTAGTAAATTTGATTTTACAGATCATGAAAATTCACACTGTCCATCATGTAAGAAACTAATCAAAAATTTTGAAAAAGAAATACGTGTTCCTGCAATGTGGTATCAGTGTAATGATTGTTCTGAAAAATTTGATAATGCTGTAATTAAATTACATTGCAGAAAACATGAACATGACTTTGATACAAATTCTGGACAATTTGTTACAACATTTAGTTACAAACTAAAAAACTCCGAAATCTCAATTAACTCTGATACTAGCCAAATAAAAGATGAATTGTTGAAATTATTGCAGGGATTCAATTTTACAGCAAAACTCAATGTTTCTATCAAAGGAAAAAGCGGTAATGTCCATGAAATTCCAATTTACGGAAAGAGCGAAACAACAAACGAGTCTATTTTAATTTTTATAAAAAATCGACCTGGCGGTATTGATCAATCTGATGTGAATTCCATTTTAGTTCCAAAATTAGACATTAATCCAACAAACACGTTACTTGTGACTGTTTCCGGCGTTAATGATGGTATACAAAGTCTTGTCAACCATTATGGAATTAATTTAATTTCTGACCCTGATTTTTCTCAAATCATTGCCCGAGTTGAAGAATTTGTTTCTGAATGGTATTCAAAAAATACTGATAAAGGGAAAACATTTGAGTCACTTGTTTCTAAATGGTATCCAACAAATGGTGGTAACTAGTGAGACATGTCTCTTCTAAATTCCGTCTAAAAAATCGGTGTGCTGTAAGTCAGATAGTGGGCAGTCTTGTGATATTGGCAATTGTTACTTCAATTGGTTCAGTGATTTTGTTTAATGGGATGAGCAGTATCAGTGCCTTTACGTATGATCTTTCTTTTCATGAAAAATCAAAAAACCTGACACACCGTGAGGATATACTATTTGAATATGTTCGGTTTGAACCTAATACCGATAACATTGCAATAACTTTGGCCAATATTGGAACCGTAGAATCTACCATTTCTACTATTACGATTTTAAAAATTGACACTCAAGAAATTATTGTAAATTGGGTTGATGTAAATCAGTCTATTCAAATTAAAGATAATCAAAAGATTACTTTGGATGATATTGATGACTCAGAAATTCAATTGACTGGTATTGTAACTGACACTTGGAATGATGCTAACTACCTAACTTCTGAGTACAAAATATCATTGACCACAACAAAAGGTAATTTCTTTACTACCGTTGCTAGTCCCTTTAATACATAGAGTGAAAATGAAATCCAAAATAATATTAGATCAAATATTCAAAAAGAAAAAGAATTCTAGATTAAAGAATAGACGTGGCGCATCTGAAATAATTAGTACAATGATGTTAATGGGAATTACAATAGTTGGTGCTGTTATTCTTACTTACTTTGTGAATGATGCATTTATCAATGGAAATCTTGCTTCAGCATCATCACTGAATTCTTCATCTGAAAATATTTTTCTTCTTGCATATGATACAAGAGATTCATTTTCACTGTTAACTTTACTAAATGTTGATAATTATACTACGGGATTTTTATGTAGAGTTACTTGTAATGTGGCTCCACCTAATTCTATTCCTGTAAATGGGGGTACTGAATTTATTGTATTACAAATTCAAAATAGTGGGTATGACTCTATCTTTCTTGAAGATATCACAATTAACAATGTAATTCATTTATGGGATTCATCTACATCTGGTATTACATTAGATACATCTGATGATTATTTGATTGGTACTAATAGAGAATATCCTGCAGATGGAATGTTCTCAATATTGCTCGTTGGCGGTAGCCCCATTATACAAAATGAAAACATCCAAATTCACAGCGGTCAAACAGTAAATCTCCTAGTAAAATTGAATTCTGTAGATTCGGATATTCAGCTCAATAAAGGACTCCGTATTTTACTTGATACTGGAGAAATTCATCCTACATAATTTTTCATTGAAAGTGGTGATGCACGATAAATCTTAAAAAAACTTACTTTCAGCCTCAGAATAGGCGTGGTTT